>JBPOFV010000221.1:0-4606 GCA_051252335.1 Marinicella sp.
CATTAATGTTAATGGTGCAGAAGTTTTAACAGATGTACAGTACTTACAGTCATCTGGCTATCTCGAATTGGCAGAAGCGGGTGTTACACCTGGTGAAACCACTCTTGAAGTGTTCACTCCTCCTGGTGCTTCGTCTCCTGCTATTTCAGCAACAGTGGACTTGGCCGCTGATACATTTTATTCAGTAACTGCCATCGGTGATGGCATAAACCAACCGCTCTCTTTACTACCTTTAGCGGATTCACAAGATACGCCTGCAGACGGTAACATCATGATTCGAGTAATCCACGCAGCACCTTTTGCAGCTGACATCAATGATACAGCAGCGTCAATTCGATTGGATGATGGTTCAGTTGTTAATGGCTTAAACAGTGTTTTGTTTGGACAAGATTCAGGTTTTTTCGAAATACCTGCTGGTATGTATGATTTAAATGTTTCAACAGCAGATGGTTCAACTCGACTGATCGATATTGCACCCTTAGAATTAGCTGCAGGTACAGTAGTTAATGTATTTGCAACTGGTGATGGTGTGAATCAACCCGTGGGTGCTTATGCGGTATTTGGTGATGGAACAGCTGCAACTTTGGAACTAGAAGCTCCCATCGCATCTGACCCAACCCGAGTCAATGTGGCTCATTTAGCACCCTTCGCTGCCAGCTTGGCTGATACCGCAGTTTCAATAGATGTCAATGGTTCAGAAGTTTTGACCGGTGTACAGTATAAACAAGCATCAGGTTATTTGACACTCGCTGATGATGGAACAGCACCTGGTAATACATTATTAGAAGTGTTTGCCCCTCCTGGTGCTGAAGCCGCTGCCATTATGGCAGAAGTGGATTTAGCAGCTGAAACAGATTATACAGTGGTGGCAATAGGGGATGGTGCCAATCAACCTTTATCATTGTTACCATTGGTCGATGACAATAGCGCCCCAGCTGATGGCAACTTTAAAATCAGAGTAGTCCACAGTGCACCATTTGCTGCTGAACTTGCGGATACCGCTGTTTCAATCCGTACTGACGGTGGTGACTTAGTCAATGGTCTAACTGGTGTAGAGTTTGGTCAAGAGTCAGGCTTCTTTGAATTGCCAGCTGGAACATACGACCTCAATGTGTCAACACCTGATGGTTCAACTCGCTTAATAGATTTAGCCCCTGTCACCTTAAGTGCTGGTGATATAGTCACTGTATATGCCATAGGTGATGGGTTAAACCAAGACTTAGGCTTCTTTGCTATATTCGGTGATGGCAGCAGTGCAGCATTGGCCACTGAACCTCCATTTACCTCATTAAACCCAGGATTGAATGGTGCTTGGTTTAATCATGACACGGATGGTCAAGGATTCTTCTTTGAAGTTTTCCCTGAATTAAACTCCATTTTTGTTGCATGGTTTACCTATGACACAACATTTGCTGATGGCAATGAAACAGCAGTTGTTGGCGAGCCCAATCACCGTTGGTTAACTGCTCAAGGTGATTATGATGGTACTACTTCTGCAGAACTGACTTTGTATGTTTCACAAGGTGGCATATTTAATCAAGACAATGTAGTGACAACTACTGAAGCTGGGACATTACGTGTTGATTTTGATGGCTGTAGAACAGCCATGGTTAACTACACACTTGATGACAGTGGCTTAACAGGCATGATTCCATTAACTCGAGTATCAGGTTCAACAGTGGCATTCTGTGAATCTCTAAGTGAATAAACATTGGCTTACCTGAACTCAGAGACAAGTTGAAAAGGGGTTCCTGATTGGAACCCTTTATTTAAGGCAATACTTTTAAATAGGGTTTAACCACCACATCGGCATAGACGCCAGCTTTGATATAAGGATCAACTTCAGCCCAAGCTTCAGCATCTACCAATGAATCAAATTCAGCCACCACCAAAGAACCAGTAAATGCAGGTTGATCAGGGTTGGGGGCATCACTGGCCGGATGCGGTCCTGCGATCAACAGACGGCCAGCATCATTTAAAGCGTGTAAGCGCGCCAAGTGTTGGTCACGAACAGTCATTCGCAGTGATAATGAGTCGGGTACATCTGTGGAAATAATTGCAAAATACATGGCAGTTTGACATTCGTATTAAAGCGTCGATTATAATGCCATTTTTAATTGAATAAAAACCCATGTCTGGAAATAAGCGCAGTGACCTGTCAATAGGCCTTGAAGTATCTGTGGTCCAAAAGCCACACCAAAGAAGTGGTGAGCTGACTCGTGGCAATATCGCACGCATCCTCACCAATTCACCCAACCACCCACATGGTATCAAAGTTAAATTAGCATCTGGTGTTGTTGGTCGCGTCAAAGAGATTCATCATTAATTAACAGATAAATGCCAAACCACATTCTATATAGTTTTAGGCGTTGCCCATATGCCATCAGAGCACGAATGGCTTTGGCTTATGCAGGTATTGAATGTGAATTACGTGAGTTGATGTTGCGAGATAAACCGACTGATATGTTGCAACACTCTCCCAAAGGGACTGTACCGGTTTTTATCACTGAGAATGGACAGGTGATAGATGAAAGTTTGGATTTGATGCTTTGGGCATTGTCACAAAGTGACCCTAATGATTGGCTGTTAAATCGTAATAACAGTCTGAAATTAATTGCAGAAAATGATCAACAATTCAAACCCTTGCTAGACCGATATAAATATGCCGATCGTCATCCGGAATTAAACGAAATTGAACATCGGGACAAAACCCTGCCATTCATTGAATCACTCAATGAGAGATTGGTTGCTAGTCAATTTCTGATCAGCCAACAAATTACTTTGGCAGACGTGGCGTTATTCCCATTTATTCGCCAATATGCTTTTGTTGAAAAAACTTGGTTTGATCAATTGCCCTATTCAGCATTACAAAACTGGTTGCAGTGTTTTCTGGACAGCACACTTTTTACTCGAATCATGCCAAAATTCAAACTTTACAATGAGGGTTATCAATACGATTTCTTGACCCAAGAAGCCATCACCAATGATTGAATATTGACAATAATCAAAAATTCACCCTGAAAAACTTGGCAACTGCAAATTCATGGTTAAAATACGCCACCAAGCTTAACTCATCATTGCGCCTGATTTACGTTCAGGTTAGCGGGAGATTTACATGTCAAATAACACCGAATCAAGTTTGATTGTGGTCACTGCACTTTATCATTTTGTGCGTTTAGAAAATTTTACCGACTTACGCCAACCACTGTTAGATTGTATGCTAACTCATGAAGTCAAAGGCACCATACTGCTGGCCAATGAAGGCATCAATGGAACCATAGCAGGTTCTCGAAATGGCATTGATGCGGTATTAAAATGGATTCGTCAAGATGAAAGGTTGGATGCAGTTGATAGCAAGGAATCATATACCAATGAGATGCCTTTTTATCGTTCTAAAGTTAAACTCAAAAAAGAAATTGTCACCATGGGTATAGAAGGCATCGACCCCAAGGAAGTGGTAGGTACATACGTTAATCCAGAAGATTGGAATGAATTGATTTCAGAACCTGATGTGGTTTTGGTAGATACACGTAATGACTATGAATACAACATTGGAACATTCAAAGACGCCATCAACCCCAATACCGAAACATTCAGAGAATTCCCTGAATACGTGAAACAAAACCTAGACCCAAAGCAGCACAAAAAAGTCGCCATGTTTTGTACCGGTGGTATCCGTTGTGAAAAATCTACCGCATACCTAAAAGAGCAGGGTTTTGATGAAGTGTATCATCTAAAAGGGGGGATCCTGAAATACCTGGAACAAGTTCCTAAAGAAGACACCTTGTGGCAAGGTGAATGCTTTGTGTTTGATAATCGAGTCGCTGTGAACCATGACCTGGAAAAGGGGCAGTTCGACCAGTGTTATGCCTGTCGTTACCCCATCACAGAGAAAGACAAACAATCTCCTCACTATGAAAAAGGCGTCAGTTGCCACCATTGTTTTGATAAAACCACAGCTGAACAACGTGACCAATTTGCGATGCGTGAAAAACAAATGCAACTGGCTAAACAACGTGGCGAGGATCATATTGGCATGTCTGCCAAAGATGCCATAGAAAAACGCAAACAAGAGAAGTTAGCAGTTAAAAACGCCATGCGTAACAAGGAAAAAGACAATAAATGATGTGGTTACTGCCAGCAATATGTTTATTTGCATGCGTGCTATGCATCATTTTTGAATCTAAAAACCTAAACAAACTCAGTTTAAAAGCCAAATTATTAGCCAGTTTGTCATTTGTTGGTTTCGCTTGGCAGTTGGAAGCCATGACTACCGTCTTTGGCAAGCTGTTGTTGTCAGGTTTGGTATTGTCTATGATTGGTGATGTGTTACTGGCAATAATTAACCACAAGCGCGCTTTTATCCTAGGGATGATTGCATTTTTAATAGCTCATGTGATGTATGCCCTTGCCTTTTACCAGTTGGGCTTTAATACGGCTCAATTGCCATTACTATTACCTGTGGTCATGCTCATGATGTTAGGAACAGGTTTGTGGTTAAGGCCACATTTGCATGGAGTTTTTGCATTTGCAGTACCCATGTATTTGCTCGCAATTGGTACCATGTTAATTTTAGCATGGGGCAATTTATCATTAACTGCTTGGT
>JBPOFV010000222.1:0-4579 GCA_051252335.1 Marinicella sp.
ACCCGGAAAGTCGCTTTTATTGTAATGGTGGCTGGTTAGAAAACCATGTGTTTTCATTGCTCTTCGGCATGCGAAAAAATCGACCTCAGCTTGCAGATATTGCAAGGGGTGTAACCATTGTCAGGAACCAAGGAAAAGTGAAAAACGAACTGGATGTAGCGGCCATATGCCACAATCGCCTGCATATCATCGAATGTAAAACTCGCAGATTTGGTTCTAGCAAAGCTGATAAATCAGCCGCTAATTCAGCCATTTACAGATTAGATACAATTAAATCCATCAGCGGTGGCCATTCAGGGCGGGCCATGCTCATCAGTTATCAACAACTGAACAAGTACACACTGTCACGGGCGAAAGACCTGGGCATATACTGTTGTTCTCACACCCAACTTAAACAGTTAGAGCGGCACCTTTATCAATTTATCGACCAACAATCAGACCATTAACCATGAATTTCAGAAGCGATAACGAAGCACCCATTAATTCAGATATATTACAAGCCATCATTGAAGCCAACCAAGGATTCGAGGAATCGTATGGATATGATCAATACAGTGAACAATTTACCCGCCAGTGCCAACAGTTATTCTCAACTTGGTGTGAAGTATTACCACTGACCACAGGCACTGCAGCCAACTCAATTGCCATGACATTGGCATGCCCACCCTATGGATCAATCCTATGTCATGAACAATCACATATGAATGCTGATGAATGTGGCGCACCAGAATTTTTCACCGCTGGCGCAAAATTAATTCCGATAGCAGGCGAACATGGCAAGCTTGATATCGATCAACTGAAGAACCACCTTGCCAATACCGGCGCACATGGTGAACACGAATCATTACCTAGCACCATCAGCGTCACCCAATGTACAGAAGCTGGAACGGTTTACACCCTAGATGAGTTAAATGAACTGAAAAAGATCAAGGATCAATACAAACTGAATATGCACATGGATGGTGCTAGATTTGCCAATGCCTTGTGCCATTTAAATTGTACAGCGGCAGAAATGACTTGGCAGTCAGGTATTGACTTGCTGTCATTTGGGGCCACTAAAAATGGTGCCATGATGGCTGAAGCATTGATTGTTTTTAACCCAAAACTGACAGAACAAATTAAAAGACTCAGGAAAAGATCAGGTCACTTAATCAGTAAAATGAGATTTGTCAGCGCCCAACTAAAAAGGTACATAGAGGACAACCTTTGGCTTGAGCTGGCAAAGCACGCCAATAAAATGGCAACCATGTTCCAACACAAAACCCAACGTAATATTCATTACGTTCACCCTGTACAAGCGAATGAAGTTTTTTGCCAATTACCATTGGCATTGATCGAGGAGTTAAAACAACAAGGGTTTGAATTTCATGTCTGGCCAGGCCATGATGACATCATTCGATTGGTCTTTTCACACGCCACTGATATCGCACAGGTTGAACAGTTAATTGAAACCATCAATAATTTTGATGTGGCATAACTTCACCGATATTTGTGAGTTTTCAATTAGGCAGTGATTAACTGGTAGTAGTCATAAAACTTCATGGGTGTTTTAAAATAGTAACCTTGTACTTGATCACAAGACTCATGGGCCAACAATTTCAATTGAGCTTCACTTTCAACCCCTTCAGCTACAGTGATAATATTGAGGTTTTTACCCATGGCAATCATGGTTTTAACCAATTCAAGATCATCGCTGTCTGAATCTATATCATGAATGAATGATTTATCAATTTTCAACACATTAACTGGGAAGTTTTTCAAATACGACAGTGATGAATAGCCCGTCCCAAAATCATCAATGGCAATAGCAATACCCATTTTAGTGACTTCATCCAATATATATTGGCTGTTTTCCACATTTTGGATCAAAGTCTGTTCGGTTAACTCCAACTCTAAATTATCAGGTGGGAATTGAGTCTCTTCTAAAATGCTTTTTAATGTCGCTAAGAACTCGGGGTGTTCTAATTGTTTAGCAGATACATTATAAGACATAAATAAATTGGGTTGATGTTCTAGTAATTTTGCATACTGCAAACAACATTGCTTTAACAACCGCCAAGAAATAGGAATTATTAATGAAGTTTCTTCCAATAAATCGATAAATGCAGCAGGCTCAATTACTTCATTGTCTCGATTCCATCTAATCAAAGCCTCAGAGCCACTTATTTTTGAATCTACAATGCTGTACCGTGGTTGAAAATACATTTCAAATTCATCGTTCTCATTAGCTAAATGGAGTCTGGAAATTAACTTCACACGATCTTTAGCTATTTGTTCAATTTCTGAATCATAAATAGCGAATGTATTTCTGCCTTTGTCTTTGGCTCGATATAAAGCTGCATCAGCATGCGACAACAACTCTGTAACATTGGCGCCATGTTGTGGATAAAATGCCACCCCAACACTACCAGTTAAGCGGATTAAATGTTCGCCAATCTGTATTGGATATTCCAATGATTTTAAGAATCGTTCAACCAGCTTGGTCACATGATCAATACTGATTTCACCCGGTAAATAAACCACAAATTCATCACCACCCATCCTGGCAATCACATCATCATGACGAAAGACACGATTAAATAATATCGGTAACTTTTTCAACATTTCATCGCCAACGGCGTGGCCTAAGGTATCATTGATGTCCTTAAAGTGATCCAAATCAATAAAAAAGATGGTGAAACTTTGATTGGATGAATGGGAGAACTTAACTTTTTTCTCTATAAAGTTGGTGATGTAATGGCGGTTGGGTAAATGGGTCAATGTGTCGTGATTGGCTAAGTATTCAAGTTCAAATTGAACCTTTTCCTTTTCGCTTATTTCATTGGCCAGTTTGACAGATTGATTCTTGGCTTTTTGCTTAGACCACAAAGTAAGCATAAACAAAAGAGCAATCAGTGCGCCAACAAACGCGATAAAGTAGGGCATTTTCGACATGATCAAACCCAAAGCCGACTCAGTTGGATAAACTTTAAACACCCAGGAATCTGAATCAGCATCTAAATTCAGTTCAAAAAACTGTAAATAGGCATCATCAGTAAGCTCCGGACCATTGGCATAGGCCGTAACATCATCGGCATAAGCTTTGGTATAAAAACCAGAGTTTTGCGGGTCACCAAGTAAATGATCTAAAAATTCTTTGACCACCAGTTTGATTGATATAAATCCATCAAAATCATCACCACGGCCTATTGGGTGAAAGATATACACCACTTGTTCATCACCCATTTTAAACATTTTACTGATTTCATGGACACTCGACTCTCTGGCTTTAATTAACTTAACCACCACTTCAGAATCGTCTAATAGACCCTGGCAGCGTCGTTGCGAAGAAGTCATGGATGGAACCAACCATTGACATTTAAAATCCTTATCAATGCGCCACATTGTGCTGACACCTTTAAGTCGTTGAATGAAATCCTCGGCATCAGCTCGCCAGTTTGCTTCACTGGTTGTTTGGTCATTGATCCAGCGTTTTGACATCGCATTAATCTCCGCTACTAATGACAACATACTGTCACGAAGTTTAAGCTCTATACGTTCAGCCTGACCATCTAGTATTTGCTGCAATACTTTCTTTTGAGAATCAGCAACATAAAATGCAATACTTACAGAAATCATCAGAATTGCCAACGATATTAATACCGAGGTCAATTTAGAGTTATTAGTTTTCAACTGATTATCTGAAGTCAATTACACATCCAAGTTAATTTTCGGTTTAAAAGCATAGCATGGCAGTGCATACAAAACAAATGATTTAATGGCATCAAAGAACAGCCAAATCGCCTTTATCTTGTAACCAGGATTTTCTTTCAGAAGCACGTTTTTTGGCTAACAACATGTCCATAATTCCATGGGTATTATCACCTGCGGTAACAGACAGTTGCAACAGCCTTCTGGTGTCAGGTGCGATGGCGCTTTCCCTTAATTGTGCAGGATTCATTTCGCCCAAGCCTTTGAACCGAGTCACGCTGACTTTGCCTTTCATTTTATCTTTTTCAATTTTATGCAAAATTTGGTCACGTTCGCTTTGATCGACTGCATAAAATTTCTGTTTGCCCACATCAATTCGAAATAATGGCGGCATGGCGACAAAAATATGTCCTGCTCTGACAACTGGTTCAAAATGCCTTAAAAATAAAGCGCACAATAATGTTGCAATGTGTAAACCATCTGAATCTGCATCAGCTAAAATAATGATTTTTCCATAACGCAATCCTTCTAAATCCGTACTGGCAGGATCGACACCCATCGCCACAGCCAAATCATGTACTTCTTGCGAGGCCATCACTTGTGTGGATTCTACTTCCCATGAGTTTAAAATTTTACCACGCAATGGCATGATGGCCTGAAACTCACGATCTCTGGCTTGTTTAGCAGATCCTCCTGCAGAGTCACCCTCAACCAAAAACAACTCTCCTAACATGGGGTCTTGAGAGCTACAATCTGCAAGCTTGCCAGGTAAAGCAGGACCTGTAGTCACTTTTTTACGCACCACTTGCTTGGCTTTGCGCAATCGATTCTGTGCATTATTAATGGCTATCAATGCAATTTGCTCGCCATCTGAAACATTTTGGTTCAA
>JBPOFV010000223.1:0-4576 GCA_051252335.1 Marinicella sp.
GCTATGGAATGTTCTAACATAAGTTGTGCGCCTCTTGTTTTATCAATCAAATACTCATTCAGTGAAATTATTTTTTCACCACTTTTACGCACACTATATATACATATTATGACAAGCATTCAGAGCAAACAAGCATTTTTTTACTGACTTGCTAAATCTTTTTATATTTGATAAGTTTCTGTGATGCAGCTAACATTTTCACCATTACTTATCCTCGCTTTGATGCTTGTCATTGCACCAACATGCTGGAGCAAAAAGTATTACAAGCATGTGGATGAAAATGGCATCACTCATTATTCTGACAAACCCCCGAAAAACACCGATGACTTTGAAAGCTGGCAAGTGCGTCCTGAAGACAGTGAATATGAAGTTAAAGTCATCAATCGCGGGACCAAACAATCTCCCATTTTTTACGCCATCAACTCCTACCACGGCCCAGTAGAAATCGCTTTGGATTTTGCCAACAAAACCAATGTCAGGGCCAAACCTAAATGGCCAGCTCGATACGTGGTTCCAGCCAACAGTGACATGTATTTAGCCACCATTAAACCCATCAGTAGATACCAATCATGGTCATTTCAATACACCATTGAATCTACATTGGGTGATCCCAATGCCAAACATAACAGTAAACATATATATCGCATGCCTTTTGTTGGTAGCAAGCATTATTACATCAGCCAAGGATTTAACGGTGAATTCAGTCATTTTGGAGATCAAAACCAATATGCATTAGACATTGTAATGCCTGAAGGCAGTGCAGTTTTAGCTGCTCGAGGTGGCGTGGTGATGGACATTGCAGAAGATTTTTATGATGGCGGCGTCGATGCCAAAAAGCTCCATCGAGGTAATTACATCAGAATATTACACGATGATGGCTCAATGGCTATCTATGCTCACTTACAGTTAGAATCAGTTGTGGTCGCCAGGGGACAAAAAGTTGATGCCATGCAAAAAATTGCCCTTTCTGGAAACACTGGATTCACCAGTGGACCCCATTTACATTTTGCCATACAGGTCAATGATGGCTTGCGATTGAAATCTGTTCCGTTCGTCATGCAGCACAAAGATGGGCAAGCCAAAACACCGAAGATTGGGCCGATTTGAGATTTAACTGCGATTTAATTTCAGTCACTTCGACTTAGAACTGTGAATGACGTCAGCCTCAACTACTGAGCAGAAATCATTCAAATGGCTGAATTTAGCCGATGAAGCTTACCACTTGTTGATCATAGCCGAAACTGCTTTCCGTTGGCTGAGCGGAGCCGAAGCCTTATGCGCATCATACTAATTATCACTTCGACTTCGCTCAGTGAACGGTGGCAGTCAGATAAAATTAACCCCCAATCGGTAAATGTGAGGTGCGTTTTTTCTAATGCATAGAGAAACTGTTTTTGATCGATCGTATTGATGGCAGGCAATCAAAATAGGTTGGATTGGAGAAATCCAATAAGTCAATTTGAAATGCCGTAGGCCGTGAAGCCATAGGGTTTCAAGTTGAAGAAATAAGCTTTACTAAGCACCAATATTCAATCAAAACCATCCCTAAAAATCAAATCACCAAACTCATAAGGCCCCATATCGACATTGAAACCTACATCTCTGGCATAGCCATCCAGGTCCAAAGGTAATAGTTCCATAAAATCACCATCGCCATCTATGTCATAGTCGTCAAGCGGTAGGTGTTGTCCTGCGGACAGGTGATTGTGGTTTCGCCTGTGAGGGTTTGCATTATTGGATCTGGAGCTTGCCGACATTGGTGAGAAATAATAGTAGCATCAGTATTCTTTTCATAATTTTCTTATATTTTATTCTGTAATATCAAACCCATCCTTGAAAATCAGATCACTATATTCATAAGGACCCATGTCCACATTCACCCCCAATTCTCGGCTTAGACCATCCAAGTCTATAGGTATCCGCTCGGTCAGGTCACCGTCTGTGTCAATGTCATAGACATCGAGGGGCAGCAGGCTGAAATTCCCCGCATCGATTAATGGTGATCCCACCAATAATCTGAAGTCATCATTCGCTTCATCAGCAAACAAGGGATCAAAGCCTATGTTAGTGGCATCAATGCCATTGTAGGTAGATAAGTCCTCTCCTCGGATCAAACTGTGGCTGGTGGTTAAAGTCCCGCCTTCATGCTCATTAAATCCATCAGTTTGTACAACCCCTGATACTTTTTCAAGTTCTCTATTGCCCCATAAAATACTGTTATGTAAAACTGTAAAGTCGCTTCCGTAAACTCCACCTCCATTAGAATTTAGAGTAAATCCTGAATCTGTAGAAGCTGTGTTTTTACTCACCTGAGAATTGATTAATTCGATTGTGCTATTATCACCGCCAAAAATTCCACCCCCAAAAGAATTAGAATAATAACCATAACCAGAAGCAACCATGTTATGCATCACCAGAGAGTTGGTTAATGTTATATTGCCTTCACCATGAATCCCGCCCCCTGTAGAATAAGAATAATCACTGGTACTTGCATTGGAAGCAAAAGCGGAAACGGCGTTATAACTCACCAGAGAATTGATTAATGTGATGTTGGCAGTGCCATAAATCCCACCTCCACCTGCAATAGAACGAAAAGCAAAAGTTCCAGATGATGTCGAGTTATGACTCACCTGAGAATTCACTAATGTGATGTTGGCGGTGCTATAGATCCCAGCACCCTTGGTATCATAATGAGAAGACAGTGAGGATGTGGCTATGTTGTTATGCACAGTGACAAAATTGAGGTTTAAGTCACCACTGGTTTTGATTCCACCACCCTCTCTACTTGTACTACCTTCTTGTATGGTTAAGCCTTCTAAATACAAAGTTCCTGTAATGTGTGTAGCCCTTAGCACCCTGTTAATATTGGCACTACTCAATATGGTTATGTTAGCATTAATGTCTTGACCACCCCCACCTGATGGGTAACCACCTTTTATGGTCATCGGCTTTGTGATCAAAATCTCATTCGATCCTCCATAAGTGCCTTCTGCAATTAAAATTTCATCATTATCCATTGCTGCATTAACAGCCGATTGGATATCAGTAAAGGCATCAGCCCATGAGGTGCCATCATTGTTTCCGCTGGCTGCCAAATCAACATGAATTTGTGCCTCTGAGGTGGACGTTAAAGCCACTAAACCAATCAAAATAATTTTAAAAATTTTCATATGATTTCTCCAGAAAAATTTCTTACTCAAATCCATCCTTAAATATCAAATCACCATACTCATACGGCCCAATATCAACATTTAAACCCAAATCTCTGGCATAGCCATCCAGGTCCAAAGGTAATAGTTCCATAAAATCACCATCACCATCAATGTCATATTCATCCATTGGTAGCAGATTAAAATCACCTGCATCAATCAATGGACTGTCTGCTAGTAATCTAAAATTACCAGCAGCTTCATTAACAAACAAAGGATCAAACAACCCATCACCATCATCAATGCCATTTTCAGCAGATAAATCCCTGCCTTTTACCAAACTGTGGCTGGTGGTTAAGGTGCCATTATCATGCTCATTAAAACCATCGATTTCGATATTAACTTGGTCTATTCTTAACTCTCTATTACCCCATAAAATACTGTTGTCGAATGTAGTGACTCCATAAATCCCACCTCCAAATGTATTAATTAATGAATCAGAATCCAATACAGTGTTTGAGTGAGAAGAAACTTGATTGTTGCTTATCTGACTATTGATTATGTTAATACCTCCACTGGTATAAACTCCTCCGCCAAAAGTTTCAGAGTAAGCACCTTCACGAGAAAATGATGATGATAATGCTTGGTTATTATTTATCAAGCTATTGGTTAATGTCATGGCGCCACTGGCATAAATACCCCCGCCAGAAGCATCTGAATCAGAATCAGCATTAGAAAAGGAGATTGAATAAGCAGAAGCTTGGTTGTTGTTTATCTGGCTATTGGTTAATGTGACAGTGCCACTGGCATACATGCCTCCACCTAAAGTATCTGCAGGTAATAAATTTGAAGATGAAGATGTTTGGTTATTACTTATCAGGCTATTGGTTACTATAACTGCACCAATGGCATAAATGCCTCCACCACGAGCACCAAAAGAAACATCAAAATTAGAATAAGCTGTATTGTTGCTCACTTGACTGTTGTTTAAGGTGATATCCCCCTGCGCATTGATACCTCCACCTCCTACATTTCCATTTGTCACATTCAACAAACCATTGAAAACATGGATGTTATTTAGAGTGATGTGCTGATTGGCATTGATAACTCTTGCATTAAGTTGTGCATCTATGCCACTTGTTTTTGTTGGATTTAAATTCCCTGTGCTTGCATTATATCCACCACTAATTGTGGTAATTGCAGAAAACTCTAAAACACCTGTAGTTCGATAAACGCCATCAGTTAAATATAGATCAGTGATATTCGATTTATCTTGTATGTGAAAATAATCATTTAAACGACTAAAGGCAGTCGCCCAACTTAAACCATCTTGTGTGCTTGTTGTATTATTAATATCAAAATAATAGGCCGTGGCATTGCTGCTATAATTTTTACCACTAAAATCAGATTCATACACACCTATATCT
>JBPOFV010000224.1:0-4575 GCA_051252335.1 Marinicella sp.
GCCCCAATGGAAGCTGTTTCAAAAGGATGGATATCACCGTTTGGCTCTGGCAGTGAGTTATTTGTTTTACAAAGCGGTGATGCCATGTTGTTTACCCTCGGGGTTGAAGAAAAAGTATTACCTGCCGCAGTGGTCAATCACCAGTTAAGCCAACAAATTGATTCCATTCAAACCGAATCTGGCCAAAAACCTGGACGCAAACAACAAACTGACATGAAACAACAGTTGATGTTAGAAATGTTACCTAAAGCATTTATTAAGCCGAAAACCATTCATGCTTATATTGATTTAAAACTCAATATTCTAGTGGTTGATTGTGCCAGTCAAAATGCAGCTGAAGATTTGGTTTCAGAATTGAGACAAACACTTGGATCATTCAAAGCCTCAGCATTTGGACCTTCTTCATCCATGGCTCAAGTGTTAACCCAATGGGTCTTAAAAGCACATGGTGATGCAGGTTTTCAATTGGACAGTGAAATTGTTTTAGAGACATTAGATGATGCCAAGGGCGTTGTCAGAGGTCGTAACATTGCACATTTGGATGACCAAATGAAGTTACACATCGACAATGGGTATTTGGTGACCCAATTGGGCCTGGCTTATAACGACCGAATTGAGTTGTTGTTAGGTCATGACATGGGGATTAAAAAAATCAAATTCACTGACATCGTATTAGACCAACTGGATGACGAGTCTATTGAATCTGAATGGCAATTGTTAGACAGCCGTTTCACCTTGTTCAGCCTTGAGTTAAGAGCTATGATTAAGTCGTTGTTTGAAGTGTTTCAAACATCATAACAATTGAGAAACTATCATGAACACTACAGAATTAACATACTGGGAACCTTTGTTCAAACAGCATGTTGAGAAAATTGAAGCTGTTGACCAGGGCCATGACATTGCACACATCATGCGAGTGGTTAAGTCGGCAAAACAATTTTGTGCTACTGAACAGGCCAATCTGTGGGTGGTTTTACCGGCAGCCTGGTTGCATGATTGCGTACAGGTGGCCAAAGATTCTCCTTTACGCAGCCAGGCCTCAAAATTAGCCGCTGATCATGCCATTGAATTATTAACACAGTGGCAATACCCTGAAACTTACTACCGTGCCATTCATCATGCCATCATGGCTCACAGTTTTTCGGCCAACATCACTTGTGAATCTTTAGAAGCTCAAGTGGTGCAAGATGCCGATCGGATGGATGCATTAGGTGCCATAGGAACCTGTAGAACATTGTTGGTTGGCGCTGGTTTTGGCAACCCCTTAACATTTCATGAAGATCCCTTTTGCTATGATAGGAAACCAGATGACAAAGCAGCAATTATTGATCATTTTTACACCAAACTATTGCAGCTGAAAGATTCTTTCCAAACACAGGCTGCTCAGCGTGAAGCCGCCTTAAGACATGACTTCATGTTACAGTTTTTAACCCAATTAGAAAAGGAAATAATTTAACCTATGAGCATTAAACACACCACATCAATAGTCAGTTTATTTTGGCTGGTGTTGTGTCTTGTCAGTGGCACTGCCATTGCTCAAAATGAGCAACAAAGAAAATTGTTCCGCACACTTTATAGTCTGGCATTAAAAGGTCAAGATCAACAAGTTGCACAACGGAGGCAACCGCTTGATTCTTATCCGATCAGCCACTACTTAGATTATGCTTTGTTACGCAGCGATATGGCTAACTTACCTGAAACAGCCATAGCCGACTTTAAACTCAAACATCCGGGTAGCCCTTTAAACAAACAGCTGAAAAACCATTTACTGGACCAACTAGGCCGGCAACAAAAATGGGCAAAATACCTGACCTACCACAATGGTTTTGATCAAGGAAAACGCCAATGTTGGTATTTAAGAGCCAGAATTAATGAACAAAAGACCAATGGCTTAGCCCCCTTGATTGAGGCCATGTGGCTGTCTGGTTTATCAGCACCAGATGCTTGCAACCCTGCCTTTAACTGGTGGGAAAAGCAAGGTCATTTGAACCAAAGCCTTATCCTAAAAAGGATTAAACTTACATTTGAAAGCCACAATTTTACTTTGGCCAGCCACTTAAAAAGGAAGCTGGCCTCTCCTCCAGCTTGGATCAATCAAGCCATTGCGTTGATGCAAGACCCTGAAACTGCTTTATCCGATTCTATCCAGTGGCAACAAAACCAAGAATTACCTGTTTTGATCCACAAAACAAGCATGCGCATGGCAAAAAGAAAGCCAGCAACTTTGTTTCAAATTTGGCCATCCATTAAATCAGCGCATCCTTTAAGCCAAAGTCAGATCAACCAAGTTGAAAGACAAATGGCATTATTTGCAGCCACTGATTACGAACCATTTTCAATCAGCGCCATGGAACAATTACCAGCCAGCATGAAGGATGACCAGATCAGTGCATGGATTGTTCGTTATTATCTATATCACAACCAATGGCCGAAAGTGTTATCTGCTTTGAAGCAAATGTCGTTGCGCCAAATGGGTCAAGATCGTTGGCAGTATTGGTCCGCCAGAGCCATGGCTAAACTGGGGCAAAAACAAGCGGCCAAACAAATCTTCGATGTGTTAAGCAAAAAAACCAACTATTATGGATTTTTAGCCGCTGATCATTTACGTAAACCTTACAGCTTGTGCCAAAAGCCAGCAACCCATTCATTGGCTCAGTTCCAAGCACCCGATGCCATTGTCAGAGCCATTGAATTACATCATGCTGGCTTACTTACCATGGCCCGAAGAGAATGGAACACCCAATACAAATCAATGAGTCGAGAAGAAAAAATCGCCTTGGCGGAGCATGTTAACAAGGAACAATGGTATGCCAAATCAATTGCCATCATGGCGGATTTAGGTCTTTGGGAGAACTACAGTTGGCGTTATCCAATGGCACATGAACAAATCATACAACAACAAGCCAATACATCAAACCCAATGCCACAATGGGTGATGGCCATCATCAAACAAGAAAGTGCTTGGACCAAAGATGCCGTTTCGCATGCCAATGCTCATGGCTTGATGCAATTGTTACCCAGTACCGCCAAAGCCATTGCTAAACAATTGTCCCTGTCTTTTAATCAGGCCAATGAACTACATCAAGTCCCATTGAATATCCAACTGGGCGTACAGTATCAGAAAAATTTATTTAAACAGTTTAATCACCCGATATTGGTTGCTGCCGCATACAATGCCGGTGAAGGAAAATCCAATGACTGGAGTTCCGGTTTTTCTGAATCTCCGGATATTTGGTTAGAAACCATTCCATACCGAGAAACCAGAGATTACATCACTCGAATCTTATCCAATGTAACTATTTATGACTGGTTGATTAACCAAACGCCTCGGCGCATCACTAGTTGGATGCCAACCATGCCAATTGATCAAAAGCCCAGTACCCCATGGCCTAACCGGAACATCGGACAACAAGTCGCCAGTACATTTTGTGCACCATGAAAAAACAAGAAATTTATTTAGTTGGTGGTGCCGTAAGAGATCAGTTATTGGGATTACCGATCAAAGATCATGACTATGTTGTGGTAGGCTCCAGCCCAGAAGAGATGTTGGCACAAGGTTTCTTACCCGTGGGTAAAGATTTCCCAGTATTTCTTCACCCTGAAAGCAAAGATGAATATGCATTGGCCAGGACCGAAAGAAAAACAGCGGTGGGCTATCATGGGTTCACTTTCAACACCGATACAGCGGTGACCCTTGAAGATGATTTATTGCGACGCGATTTGACCATCAACGCCATGGCCAAAAATGAAGATGGTGATTTGATTGATCCATTTGGTGGATTAGATGACTTAAAAGCTGGTGTACTCAGGCACGTATCACCCGCATTTGCTGAAGACCCAGTCAGAGTATTGAGGGTGGCTAAGTTTATGAGTCGCTACCAACACCTTGGTTTTAAAGTACATCCTCAAACGCTTGAACTGATGAAACAGCTGGTGACCGCTGGAGAAATTGAGTCCTTGGTACCTGAACGTGTCTGGCAAGAAATAAAAAGCAGTTTAAACCAATCAACACCTTCGGCATTTTTTCAAACTTTGCGAGATTGTGGCGCCTTAAAAGTGTTGTTGCCTGAGATTGATTGTTTATTCGGAATACCCCAAACAAAAAAATGGCACCCTGAAATTGATACAGGGGTTCATGCTTTGCTAGCCATCGATCAAGCCAAAAATTTAGACAATGATGTGGCCTATGCAGTGATGGTTCACGATTTAGGCAAAGGCATCACACCCACTGACATTTTACCCAGCCACAAAGGACACGAAATGGCTGGAGCTCCCCTGGTTAAAGCCGTCAGCAAACGCTTAAAAGTACCCAGTCACTATAAAAAACTGGCCGTATTGGTCTGCCAATGGCATTTACATGCACATACCATAATGGAGCTACGCCCAAGCACCGTAGAAAAACTTTTCAGCCGACTCAATGCATACCGCCAGCCAAAACTGTTAGAAAAATTTGTATTGGCTTGCCAGGCTGATGCAACTGGCCGGTGGGGTGTAGAATTCACAACGTATCCACAAGCTGATTTTATTCGTCAATTATTTCAAGCGGCTCGCAAAATTGATAAACAACCTTTATTC
>JBPOFV010000225.1:0-4539 GCA_051252335.1 Marinicella sp.
TATGGCAGGCTTTAATAGTAAAGCGACCTTCACTGTTATTTTTAAAAAATGTCAGTTCTGGTCCATGCTTTGATGCCTGGCATGTTGATAACATTGAAGTTGAAGGTTCTGCAGCTGCAGAAAATTTTGTTTTTGATATTGTAAATACAACTTCAAGTTCACCCACTTTCAGATCTGCGTCAGCTATATCAGACGACCTAACCATCAATGACATGGTTTATGATAATTCAGCCAACAAAGTCATCATCTCAGGTACAAATAATACCAATGGCTCATCTTTTTGTGGATCTAATCTGATGCCGTCTGGTACTTTTTTAGCCAGTTACAATACGAGTTTATCTTGTGACTGGGTTAAACACCCAACTGTTGCAACCAACTCAGTTGGTATGGGAGTAACCGTTGATAATGACGGGAATATTTACCAAACTGGTTATTTCAATGGTTCTATGACCATTCCAGCTGTAGAAAATCAATGTGCAGGTGGCGCAACCAATGATGAAACCATAAGTAATACCAACTTTATGATTGCTCCTACGCCTGAAAACCCAACGCCAACACCAAATACTTTAGATGATCCATTCTTGCTTTCTTACAATCAAAACGGCGTGGCATGTTGGGTGACAGGTGGTGGAGAATATGATGAAACCGATGGCTATCCTGCCATTATTGGTGAAGTTGAAATTGAGCGTGGTATCGCGATATCAACCGACAATGTAGGTAGCTTGATTTTGGTGGGTGAGATGCAAAGTAGTATCTTGCTGGGTCAAGAAAACAGGGTTGATGGTAATGGAGATACCGATATTTTTGCCACTAATTGGGGCTTAGATGGCCGACCATTCCAGGTTGAATCATGGCCAGTTGGAGTTGCATTAATTCCTCCTCCGGGTGCAGTCGTTAGTGACATCACTGCCACTCCGGAATTTTTTGCTGGCGGTGAAATGATAGATGCTTTGGCCAATAAATTATTGTTGTGGCAAGGCCCATTGGGAATTGAAGGAGATGCTAATTATGTGCCTGCCCAATTAATTCCATTACAACCATTTGGTGAAATCGAAATTCATTGGAGAACCTCAACTGATCCAGTTAACCCAAATAGGGTCATCACTTCTGGGGTGGCTAATTGGCCGGTAGACTCTTGCGATCCAATTTCTCAAACTAATGAGTGTTACCAATTACATGCATCAGGTGCGCCAACAGAAATTGAACCAGCTTCAGGAGAATATTTGTTTATTGATTTGGCCTACGCTGGTGGCGATGCCACTGTTGATAATAAAGTATTCAACAACAACCTTTCAGGATTTTCAACACTGGTCTATATCAATGGACCATCACCTGATGTCACAGCATTTCCTATTGAAGTTGAAGTGGTTAGGACCGTACCATTTAATTCATTAGAAGATTTCGATGACAACGTGGCATGGGAAATCGGCAAAAAAGTAACTGATGATGAACACAATGAAATTGGTCGTACTGGTTACGTACTGAATGAATTGGCATATTACGATGGTACAGGTATCAGTTCTGCTTACAATCGTTCAGCCAGAACAGGTCAAATTATTCCAGTTAATCGCATAGAGTCATCACGCCCACAAGATGTAGGTCGAGAATTATCAGTGGCTTGGTATAAAAATAACAGCAGAGGTGTGTACTGGCCTGAACGTGCTGTACGTTATGATCCTCAATGGCCATTTGATCCCGATAAGATCATTATTGCCAGCCAATTTGGTGGAGAGGTGTTAGGACAAGAAACTTTGGATCCTTTGAGTTATCCATCGTCATCAATTTATATCCAATCTGATCCAAATTTACCCGGATTCAACCCCAATGATGAACATGCTTTGTTTGCACCTTCTAATACAGGTTCAGGACATGAAGCCATTTTTGCCTTAAGAGCAGATTTTGGATCTGAATTGGCCGGTGATAACAGTGCTTCATCAGATCCTTATGTGTTGGTTAAGTATTACGACGAAGTTGCATTGGAATGGAAAATGAGAGTTTATGAAGTATTGGCAACTGGTGCTGGATACAATAGTTTTCAATTTACAGGTTTAGCAGCCACTACCGTTTCACCACCATACCCTGTCAGACTTTTACCTTCTTGTGGTGAAAGTAGAGCTGTAGGTCAAGCAGCTGGTGAACAACCACCACCGCCATTTTTCCAAGACTATAAAGCGCAAATATGGGCTAAGTCTGCAGGAAGTGGTGAGTTGTTGTATTTCTACCCATTACAACCTGGGTTTTTCTATGATTTAGATAATAATGACATTCAAGATGACATTAATTCTGATGGATTCCCAGATTTGGATACCACTTGTGTACCATGGTTAGCGCGGTTGCCTGAAGCAGAAGGAGGGACAGCGAATCCAACTGATCCAATCCAAATTAGGTATGACATCACATGGCCATCTGATGTTCCACAATTAGTCATCGGTGAGACATTGTTAACGCCGAAGCGTGGATTACCTGACATAGTAAATCAAGCAGCAGTCCAAGTGGTTTATGACGATTTATATGATTCGTTACCTGAACCTTTACCCAGTGACACATTGGCTCAAATGATAGATCCATTAACTCCTCGGTTTGTGAAATTAGAATCAATACCGTCTGAAGTTGCCACTGAGTTACAAACCACAGGTTTTGAATCAATACTCGGTTCAGCTGATGGCACTGTTAAACTGCCTGCTGCCATCAAAAAACGGATGTCATATGATCCACTGAACGACAAGTTGATCGTAGCAGGGTTGTTTGATGAAACCGGAGCAGGTGAACCTCTGTTAGTACCAAATGTGTTATCGAAAAGAGATCGAATAGCGCTGAAAAAACTAGACGGTGGCAATGGTACAGAAGAATCTGGGTTCACGGGTGACTGTAGTGTCAATGGTTGTACTTGGGATCAAGCCATTGAAGCATTATTTAGACTCAGCCGTAATCCTAATGGGATTGAACGTATCTGTACCAGCTCTACGGTGGGAGATAACAATGTTCGCGAGTGTTTGGCTTCCAATCCAGTTACTGAAGATGATGTATTGATTGGCTTTAAAGACAGTAATAATGACTATGTGCTTGAACCTTTCATTGCTGTAGGTGCACAAGCTGCGCTGACAGCGGGCAGTGCTCAGGGCACTGGATTCATGACCATCGCCTTTAACAACGATGCCTCTTTAACACCATTACCTGTCAGTTTAAATATCATCAGAGTGGACTGTTTACAATCGCCACCACCACCTGTGTTACCAGGTGATGCTGATATTTACTCAAGTTACCAAGGTCAGTTACAAGTCATTGCGCCTGAAAATATCTTTGACGAACAAATTGTTCTCAGACATTCAGGAGATTTTGGTGGTAATCCAGATGCCTTGGAGTTTGAATGGTTTTTCCATCCTGATCAGGATGGAACACCACCCATGCCATTGCCAGATCCTGACTCAGGTCAGTTGAATGGATGGATTAAGTATCCTGTCGACGACCCGTTGGGTGCCAATGAAATTACTATTGCAGGGGCTAACATCCAAACCTTGTCTGATAATTGGTATGTGGGTAGATACCGAGGATTACCAGCTTGTAATAATGCATCTCAATGGAGCTTATGGGCAGGACAACCAGGAGCTACACCGTTGAATGAAAGAGCTCAATTGGCGGAAGGTTGGGTCAAGCGTGTATTAAAACGTTTGAATCCATTTGAAGCCAGAGTTCAAAATTTTGCACAAGCTGAAACCAGTAATTTTGCCAGCATGTTGATTCAATTAGGTGAACGTTATGAAGGTGATATCGCCATGAATAATGATCCTGATAACCTCAACAGTATTGGCTTGATTGAGGCATATACAACGGTCATGCGTCGCGCCATGTCATTGAGTGTTAATTCAACACCGCCAGTTAACTATGAGCCGGCCAATAATGCCATTTTGTTGGTGGCATCTAGGTTGGTTGATTTTTACACGCTATTAGGTAATGAAGCTTATGCAGATGCTCAAGATCCCATGATTGGTATCACTACTGAAGATGGCGTGGTGTCATTAGCTCCCACCATCTTTAACTTCCAAAACCAGTTAGATTCGTTGTTATCAGAAGAATTGGTGTTGCTCAGAGGTCGTGATGACAGTCAAGGACCCGTGGCAGCTAATCCAGTATACAATCGATTGTTCTGGAATTTCACCACCGGTGATGGTGAAGTTGCTTATGCACTTTCATACAATATTTCTGATCAAAACTCTTCGGGAGTCATTGATGAATTTGATGCACGCATTCAATTTCCTCAAGGGCATGGAGATGCATGGGGTCATTACCTCACCGCAACTGACGTATATTATGAACTCTTGCGTCATCCATTCTATAGTTGGAATCCCAGAGCAGAGGCCATCACCATTGCCGGTGCGCCTAATCAAGTGGACTTTTTGGATGAACGCCAATTTGCTGAAACCGCAGCTGCAAAAGCCAGAACAGGTTCGGAAATTGTTGATTTAACCTACCGTTCAGCTTATGTGGAAGATCCAGCTGGCCAATACCAAGGGTATGTAGACAACAACCCAGATCGAGCTT
>JBPOFV010000226.1:0-4539 GCA_051252335.1 Marinicella sp.
CTGTAACTGTGGATTGATCAACTCAATCAGCAATCGTGCATTTTCAACATCAACTTGACTGATATTTCGGACAATAACTGAACCAGCTGTTGAATGCCCAATTAATACCTCTGAAGGCACTATTTGTAAGTAGCTTTCTCTGATTTCTAAATCGGGCAATACCTCTGCGCTCAAAGTGACAGCAATGGATTCTGATGGCGTTGATGCAACTCCATTTGATTTTTTAGCAATGGCATAAAACTCATTAAGACCAGGGTTTAAAATTCTGTTATTAAAAGTAAATGTACCAGGCTGGCTGATGTATTCCAGTTGATCATTATTGCCGAATAAAACGCGTCCGTCAGACAACCAAACACCCTTGGCTTGATAACCAGCATTTTCAATTAACCCAATCACTTCATTGGATGAAACATCCATGAGTGCTTCATCACAACAGTCCAAATTGACAAAAACAAGATCTGGATTTTCGTTAACCAATGGATTTGACAAAGACACACCATCAATAAACAACAGATTGAATGATTGATTGACTAAATCATAGCGGCGCACAGCTTTGTTGCCATTCTGTTCTACTTCATAGAATAGATGACTGCCATCAACTAAACTATTTAATGTGGTATTGCTATATGTATTGTTATCAATACTTTGCAGCATATTCAACTGAATATCATATAACCACAGTTCACCAGGACTATAGATACCATTGGGGTAATTAATGAATGCAATTTGATTGTCGTTCAACCATTGAATGCTGTACCTGTTAAGTTCAACCGAACCAACAATATCTAACTTCAAATACTCTAAAGTTATTAAGTTTAACAACCAAAGTCCGTACTCGGTTTGACTGTTGTCTGGATTGACTCCCTCTCCCCAATAAAACAGTTGAGACTCATCGTCAGAAATTCTGGCGACACTGACATTCATACCTTGAAATAGTTCTTCTATTTGTTGTCCTGAATAATCAAAAGAACTCAATGATGTTTGTGAACCATAACCATCTATCACATATAACTTACTGCCATCACGATGCCAGAAATAATCTCTGCTGTTATTGGCGTCCACTTCTGTAATCTGTAATGGATTGGGGCTGACGATTAATGGCTTATTGATGTCGTAATCCATCATCGCAACACGACTGTTGGCACGGTTGTATTTAGGTTGCTCAATGTATTTATTGATTTCAATTTCGCTTTTAACAAATGTCGTTGATGAGGTAGTGGTTAATTGATAGACCCCATCATGATAAAGCTCCACTTCAACTCCAGGCGATGTGTTTCCAGAGACATCTACTGACAGTTCGTTAACCACAATAGGATCACCAGCTGTGGTAGGTAATGTAATGACAGGCTGAGCAGGAATGATGCTGTCATATGGCACAGCAGAAACTTCATTCGAAGCCAAACTTTCATTACCGACAGAATCTATAGCCGTGATGTAGTAATGATACCTCGAGCCATTCATTAAATTACTGTCTAACCAAGTATTTTCAATGGTTTCAGCCAAGTATTCAAAGCCAGAGCTTGGATCCAAAGAACGATAAATTTTAAATGAAGACCAATCTGGACTTGGATGAAGATTCCAGTCAAGTTGTAAGCTTCCTCCTGTTGAAATCACCTCAATTGTCAAACCAGTTGGTGCTGCCAGTATTTGTTGATTGATGGTTAAATTAACCGTATTTGATAATTCAGAAGAGTTACCCGCTGAGTCAACAGCTGCCACTTGGTAAGCATAATCACCATTGGCTAAACCTGCATCAATATGAGTCAATGTATTGGCATCAATCGTATTCAAAACCATGGTGTTATTTCTGAATAACCGATAATTATTCACATCAACTGAGGCACTAGCTGTCCAACTCATCGATGTTGAATTACCATTTTGCACTTCACCTTGTAATGTCACCGCATCAGGTGGAATTACATCACCTAAAGTTTCACTTTGAACAGCTGTTAAACCACTTTCAAAGCCATAATTATTGATCGCACTGACTTGGAAATCATAGTGACCATCAACCAAGCTTGTATTGTAATTCAGCTGGTCAGTGATTGGCTGGTGCCAAATTTGTACTTCACTTAGACCTATTCTTGAGCCGCCATCTTCTCCTAGGGGCATCCAGATACGGATTGAATCAGTTAAATATGGAATGGTGGATTCGAAGGTAACTTGGGCATTCGGGTTTCCTGAAAAGTCCTCTAGAGTGATCCAGCCCACTGGAGTTAAATACTGTAATAAATAACTGTGTGGTTCTGAAACATCACCTTCACCATAATAGCCTTCATCCCAATTGATGGTCACTTGAGTCAACCATTTGGGTTGTTGAAATGAAATTTGCGCAAAAACGGGTATGCCATCGTATCTATCAGAATAAGAAGGTACCCATACTGTGGATAAATTGTCATCAACGATGCGACTTGATTGTGATGTACTGGAGCTGGTTAAGACTGATAAGTTCTCTGTGTATCTTTGTTCTTCATACACCGCTACACCATTGATATAAGGCAAATATGCAAAGGTCTCTAAATCACCGGCTTCCCATGAAAAGTCAACATCAAAACCATTGGCCAATGTAGAAGGGTTGATCGGTGTTGCAGGTTGAGGACTTAACTGGGTTGAAACAGCAGATACTTTACTTTGATGACCTTCAATGGTTTGTTGATAAGCTGTAATTTGGTTATCACCAGCTGCCAAATTGATGTCGTTTAGCAAGAATGTTCCATCTGGATTGATAGCAAAAATACCCAAAGATGTAGTCCCCAGATCATTGACAATATCAGCATGAATATCACCTGATTGAAGAGTCATGCCAGAAATGTCAGTTGCAGAAGGCGTTAACAACGGAGAATATGGTTGAGTTAACTCAATTGAAAACACTGTTAACTCGGCCGAATCTACACCAGCAGATGAGTTATCAAAACCATCAACAGCCATTATTCTGTAAACATAGGTTCCGTCTGCTAACCCGATATCCACATAATTGTTGGCTGGAATCACACCTGTTGATATTTGGGTAAACTCCGCTTCCGGGTCAGGTTCAACTCTTTTTCTAGAGACCAGATAACCGGCTAAATCAGATTCAACATTAGCCAGCCAATTCAAATGAATATCAGCGCCTAAAACCTGAGCTGTGAGCCCTGTTATAGCATCTGGTGGGGTTAAATCGGTATATTCCACTGAAATTTGATCAGGAGATGGGTCCGTTTGTGCGGCTGTATCTGTGGCAGTGGCTCGCAATTGAATGATGCCATAGTTTAAGCCCAAATCAGAACCACTGAATAACATTTCATATGGGGCAACCTGATCTGTAGTAACGGTATTCCAAACCAGGCCATCTGTTGAGTATTCAAATAAGATGGAGGCAATATCTATGTCATCAGATTCAGCAACCACACGCAATGTGTTTTCAAACTCATGACCATCACTCGGTTGAGTGATTATGGCATTTGGAGGTCCTGTATCTATATCAGCTTGCACAATATTACTGGGTAAACTGATGTTATTGGCGTGATCAATTGCCACCACGAAATAGCTGTGTTGTCCATCCACAACTGCAACATCTAAAAAGTCAGTATCTACAATAATAGAAGTCGCAATGGTTCCAGTTCCAGATATGATGGCACCGTTTCTGTATACCAAATAACCGGCTAAATCAGCTTCACCATTGGCTGACCAATTTAACTGAACATCATTGATGCCATTGATCTGATGGACTAAATTAAGTGGCGCAGCAGGTGCAGTATTATCAATCACCACAGTGTGCTCAACTACTGATAAATTATCAGATGTGTCCATGGCTTCTAGTCTGATGATGTAATTGGCACCTTCAGTCATAGCAGTGGTATCTATCTCAGCTAATTTCTGCCCTTGTACTGGCAATGAAGACTGGCTTAACAACGTACCTGGAACTGAATCACTTTGTGCTCGAACAAACAGCTTAAAATTTGAGAAGTCGTCACTGCTGTAAGCCGTACCATAAACATCAATCACACCACTCACTACTTGTAAATGGGGTGGGTTTTGAATAGAAACATCAGGCCCAGAACGATCCACAATGACACGTTCTGTGTTACTTGGGTCACTGACATTGCCAACAGCATCAACTGCAACCACCCAATACAAAAATTCATCTTCAAATAAACCAATGTCTTGGAAACTGGTGGCATTGATCAATGTGTCATTGAGTAATTGGTTATTTCGATAAAGATTATAGCCAATTACATCAGCTGAAGTTGATGCTTGCCAATTCAAATGTACATCTTCACGATTTATGAGATCAGCTGCTAAAAACAGTGGTGTTGCTGGTGCAACGCCATCAATCTCAAATTCAACAACAACTGTAGATTGCAAGCCCATTTGATCTTGAGCAAAAACCCTCAACTTATAATCGCCTGAATCCAAACCATGATTCCACAGGTGAATTGATGACGCTAAAACTGGCTCAACATCTGATTTTAATAATTGCCAATCATCATCTTGTTGGTTGTCGGCTTGGTAGCTGAGGTGATAAAAACTTAAATTTACGTCATTAATGGTACCAAGGAC
>JBPOFV010000227.1:0-4537 GCA_051252335.1 Marinicella sp.
GCGTAAAATGGCGCCACAACATGGACTTATTAAAGTCCATGCAAATTTTGGAACTTGGCCCCAATCGTCCACTGCGCGGATTCTTCAAATCCATAGGAGTTGACATCACATCAGTCATTAACGTGAAAAGTGCAAGCAAAGCATTCAGCGCTTAATTCAAGTTAAATATAAATTCAGTTAATTGTTACAAAGGAGTTCCAAGTGAAAATATTCAACAGCAACCAATGGGCACTGATCCTTGGAGGTTCAAGCGGATTCGGTTTAGCCAGCGCTAAAAAACTCAGCCAACAAGGCATGAATGTATGTATCGTTCATCGGGACCGTCGAGGTGCCATGGAAACCATCAACCAAGAATTTGAAACAGTAAAGTCTTTTGGAACTCAATTCCTTAGTTTCAATGTAGATGCCCTCAGTGAAAAAGGTATGACAACCGTGTTATCAGGCTTAAAAGAGGCCATGGGAAACTCTGGTGAAGTCCGAGTTTTACTACACTCGATTGCCTTCGGTAACCTCAAACCAATTGCACCAGTGGCTAAAGAAAACAACAAAGGTGTCACTGCATTGGCAGAAAAGTTAAATATCGATGAAACAAAATTAAATGATGCAGTGACTGAATTGTTAGCTGAAAGTGCTGATGAATTATTTCCATTGGATTCACCTCAATACAGTGACAACTTGATAGAAGATGAAGACATGTCACGAACCATTTACAGCATGGGCACCAGTTTACTGACTTGGACCCAAAAGTTATCAAACGATCACATGTTTGCATCTGATGCGCGTGTGCTGGGATTAACCAGTGAAGGAAACACCGTGGCTTGGCGCGGCTATGCAGCTGTATCAGCCGCTAAGGTGGCACTTGAATCGGTTTCTCGTTCAATTGCTGTCGAATTTGCTTCACAAGGTATTCGATCTAACATCATCCAAGCTGGTGTGACTGACACCAAAGCACTACAAGCCATACCAGGTAGTGGTCGAATGAAGTCTGTGGCCAAGTTAAAGAACCCATTCAAACGATTAACCACACCTGAAGATGTGGCTGATGTGGTGTCATTGTTATCCAGAGATGAAGCCCAATGGATCAACGGTGCTTTAATTCGCGCTGATGGCGGCGAACAAATTGCTTCATTCTAGGTTGAAATAATACATGTTATATATTCACGGCGCAGGTCACTATCACCCCACCAATGTCATAGACAATGCCTTTCTTGAAAGCTTGGATATTGGTACCACTGATCAGTGGATTTTGGAGCGAGTGGGCATTCAAAAACGCCACACTGTTCTGAACTTAGAAGACATAAAAACCACTCATAACAAAAGCATAGGCCAATGCCCAGCACAAATAAGCAGTGCTGAAATGGGCACCAAAGCCATCGAGATGGCATTGTCTCGAGCTGGAATAAACAAACAACAAGTTGGCATGGTCATAGCGGCTTCTTGCTCACCCACATATTCGCTACCTGCCAATGCCTGCGTAGTAGCCAAAGCCGCCAACATAGATGCTTTTGCCGTTGATATTTCTTCAGCCTGTTCAAGTTTTGCTGCGCACATACATTTTTTAAATAACCTGCATTCAGATGCCATGCCTGACTATGCAGTATGCGTCATTCCAGAAAGTTGGACCACTACTACGGATTTCAGCGATCGTCGTACTGCTGTATTGATCGGTGATGGTGCTGCAGCGGTGGTGGTGTCAAAAAAACACATTGCTGCCATGGCAGTGAATCACACCACCATGACTTCAAATCCTGATTCATGGGAAAAGGTTCAAACCAAAACCGGTGATCACTTTTTTCAAGAAGGTTTATCAGTGCAAAAATTTGCCATCAAAAAAACCATTGAAACCTTCAAAACATTGGAACAAAAATCTGGATTGGATTTAAACGAACATTATTTCATCAGCCATCAGGCTAATTTAACCATGCTGAAATCGGTGTGTAAAAAATTAAAAATACCAACGCATAAACATTTATTTAATGTGGATCAGCATGGAAATTGTGGCGCCGCTGGAGCACCCAGTGTGTTGTCACAAAACTGGGATCAATTCCAAGCTGGAGATAACATCACTTTAGTCGTGGTTGGCGCTGGCTTGACTTGGGGCGGCATGCATATTTCAGTTCAAGATCACCCTCAGGGAAAACCAACAAATGGAGCAAACCATGAAGCTTAAGTACCAAGATTTTTTAGCCAGAACGGCATTCACGAAACAAGAGTTACTTGCCTATTCATGGGGTGACTTGGTGGAGGATCCACCCATAGAAGGCTGTGGTCTACTGCCCTCACCACCCATGTTGATGTTCGACCGAATCACCGAGATCTCTCACAAAGGAAAACGTGGACGCATCGTGGCTGAACAGGACATATCATTGGATGATTGGTTTTTTCAGTGCCACTTTCGCAAGGACCCAGTACAACCTGGCTGCTTAGGGGTTGATGCTGTTTGGCAATTAATCGGTTTTTACGCCATCATTCGTGGCGGTAAAGGTGCTGGCCGTGCTTTAGGTGCTGGTGAAATTGAATTTTTTGGCCAAATCAGACCGCACAATAAAGTAGTCCGGTATGAAATTGAAATCAAACGATATTCATACATGGCAGCTCAAGAAGCGTCAATTGCCATTGGTTCAGCCAAAGTATTTGTTGATGATGAAGAGATTTATAGCATCAAGGATGCCAAAGCCGGAATTTTTAAAGACATTCAATACACAGATTACCCCCATGAGAGTCAAAATTCGATCGGAGGTTTATTAGCATGAACCACCAACCATTAAGCTTTTCCGACATATTGGCATTGGTGCCACAACAAGCGCCTTTTCGATTTATCGATGAAATCATTGCGCTGAATGAAGATGAAATCATTGGTAGCTACACATTCAAAGAGGATGAAAGTTTTTATGCCGGTCACTTCCCAGGTAAACCAGTTACACCAGGAGTTATCTTGCTTGAAACCATGGCTCAAACTGGCGTGGTTGCCTATGGCTTATATTTATTATCACTGCAATTAAAACGTGAAGAATTAGATCAATGGCTGACCTTATTCAGTGATGCTGAAGTTGAATTCAGTAAGCCCGTATATCCAGGTGAAAAAGTTACCATAACTGCCAAAAAAGTATTTTGGCGAAGAATGAAATTAAAAGCCAGCGTACAAATGCACAATGCAGCAGGAGAGCTGGTATCTAATTGTGTCATTTCTGGCATGGGAGTTCCAAAACAATGAATGAACAAAAAGAACGAGTTGTAATCACAGGTATGGGTGTTGTTGCCCCAAATGGTCATGGTCTTAGCGCTTATGAACAAGCGTTAAGAGCAGGTATTTCAGGCATCAAGCACCACCAACATTTGGCAGACCATAAATTTGCTTGTCAGGTCGGCGGGATTCCACAAGGTATGGATGACATCAAGCACAATTATTTGTCTGAAGAGTCATTATTGGCCATGAATGAAGCCATGATATTCGGTGCCGTGGCCGCCATAGATTGTTGGCAAGATGCAAAATTACCAGAACCTGGTGATGAAGTAGATTGGGACACAGGCGCCATCATTGGTACTGGCATCAGTGGCTTAGACACCATTGGTGAAAAGTTGGTCCCACTTACCAATGCGGGTAAAGTCAGGAGATTGGGTTCCACCATGGTTGAACAAGTCATGGCAAGTTCCAGCAGTGCCAACATTGGCGGTATTTTAGGTATAGGCGGCCAAGTGACCACCAACTCAAGTGCATGCACAACCGGCACTGAAGCCATTGCCAATGGTTATCACACCATTCAAAACGGCCACAGCAAACGTGTCATGGTGGGTGGTACCGAAGGTGCTTCGCTGTACAGTTGGGCCGGCTTTGATGCCATGCGTGTGTTATCGCGTAACTACAATGACAACCCTGAACAAGCCTCACGACCCATGAGTGCGACCGCGGCAGGCTTTGTTCCTGGATCAGGTGCTGGCATGCTGATGCTTGAATCATTGAGCAGTGCTGAGGCCAGAGGGGCCTACATATATGCGGAAGTTCTGGGTGTTGATGTCAACTGTGGCGGCCAACGAAACGGTGGCAGCACCACCTTTCCTAATCCAGTTGGTGTCCAAAGATGCATCCAAACCGCCTTGCAAAGAGCCGGAATAAAAGGATCAGATGTTGATCTGATCAATGGACACCTAACCGCAACCATGGCTGACCCATATGAAATATTGAATTGGCAGCATGGACTCAAATGTGAGCCTCAGGATTTACCGCTGATTAACTCAACTAAATCCATGGTTGGACACGCATTGGGGGCTGCAGGTGGCTTAGAGTGTGTCGCTGCCGTTTTACAGCTTGATAAAGGCTTTGTACATGGTTCATTAAATTGTGATGACGTCCATCCTGATTTAATGCCATTTGCCGACAGCATCGTACATAAAACCCAATCCAGTGATGCACAAATTCTTGCCAAAGCCAGTTTTGGTTTTGGTGATGTGAATGCCTGTGTGGTATTCAAAAAATTTAATTCCAACTATTTCTCCCATGACAATGATTGCCCTTCTTTTTAAAATTGTCGTAAATTTT
>JBPOFV010000228.1:0-4535 GCA_051252335.1 Marinicella sp.
GATAAAAGCGATAAGGCTGTGGCTTTATTTTTATGTTGTGACCGTTCATCTTGGCACTCTACAACCGTATTGGTTGGAATATGCGTGATTCTTACGGCGGAATCTGTGGTATTAACATGTTGACCACCAGCGCCAGATGATCTGAACGTATCAATACGCAGGTCTGATGGGTTGATGTCGATGTTATCAACGCTATCCACTTCTGGTAATACGGCAACAGTACAGGCTGATGTGTGTACCCTGCCTTGAGATTCAGTCTCAGGAACACGTTGTACCCGATGGGTGCCTGATTCAAATTTAAACTTAGAGAAAGCACCGTTTCCTTGGATCAGTGCGATAACTTCTTTAAATCCACCATGTTCTCCTTCATTCACACTCATCACAGAAACCTTCCAACCTTGTTTCTCTGCGTACCGGGCATACATTCGAAATAAATCTCCAGCGAATATAGCGGCCTCATCGCCACCTGTACCAGCCCTAACTTCCAGATATATATTTTTACTGTCATTAGGGTCTTTAGGAATAAGAAGCTTTTTTAACTCAACATCAAGTTGAGCTAATTTTTCTTTTGATTCTGCAATCGCTTCATTGGCTAATTCGATCAATTCAGGATCATCCATCATTTCTTCAGCTTCTCTTAACTCTTGCTGAGCCTGACGAAACGAGCGGAAATTTAAAACCAAAGGTTCAATCTGAGCATATTCTTTAGATAAATCCCTGAATTTATTTTGATCCGCCATCACCTCAGGATCTGACAACAACAAGCCTATTTCATCATATCGATCTTGAGCATGATCCAGTTTTAATTCAATTTCAGGCGTCATCATTTAAATCCAATGCAAATAGTTGTGCGATTAATTCTATGTGTTCATCATTTCCTGATTCAATTATTTTTCTGATACCGCTGATGTTATCGTGCGACAGTTTTTTACTGACTTGATGGGCAATGGTTTTCATTTTATTGGCTTGTTCTTCAGGTGTATTTTGTGGAATTTGGCGACTGATAACAGCTTGTTTTACAGCTTCAACTTTTTCTTGGTATTGTTTAAGCAGATCATGATGTCTCCTGCTCCTGAGCCATTGATCAAACAACTCTGCCTCAGCATTGATAATACGGGTAGCATCTTCAATGTTATTTTCACGACGTTGCATGTTTTCTGTAATTACTTTTTGTAAATCATCCACGGCATAAAGAAAAACATCATCAAGATTTCTGATTTTTTCGTCAATATCCCTAGGCACTGATAAATCTATCATTACCATGGGCTTATATTTTCTTATTTTTAAGGCATTCACAGCACTTTTATAATCCAACAGTGTACCTTTGCTCGCAGTAGCTGAGAACACCAAATCGAATTCATGTAAGCTTGAATCAATGGCTTCTAAACTGATCGTATCAGCCTTAAATAATTGTGCCAATTTTTTACCATTATCCAGTGAACGATTAGCAATGGTGATGTTTTTAGCATCGTGGTTAATTAAATACCTGATTAACAATTCAGCGGTTTCACCTGCCCCAATTATCAAGGTTTTCTGTTGGTTCAGTGATCCAAATATCTGTCGTCCCAATTGAACAGCACAATGTGCCACTGAAACAGGGTTCCTTCCTATTTCGGTATCAGACCTGACCAATTTTGCTGTTTTAAATGCCATTTGAAATAATTTATTGATTTCGCTGTTTATTGTAACTTCAGATGCCGAATCAAAGGCCCGTTTAACTTGGCCTTGGATTTGAGTTTCTCCAAGCACCAATGAATCAACACCAGCAGTAACTGCAAACAAATGACCCGCGCATTGTGCTCCGGTTTTCATATAGACCAGATTAGAATCATAGTCGCAACCAAATATATCTTTGGCAAGTACTGCCATGTCACTGCCAGCATCAACTGACAAATAATATTCAGTTCGATTACATGTACTGATTACAACGGTTGCTTGAATTGATGGCTGCTGGTTTATTTTTTTAATGCAACTTTCATACTCATTTTCAGACACAGTGAATTGCTCTCTGATATTAAGTTCAGCAGTTTTATGATTGATTCCAAGTAAGCAAATTGCCATGATTTGAGCGATTAGTTATATTAAGAAGTGAAATAACAGTGGTTAACTAAAGTCATTAAAACAGCTAAAATTGAACCCCTAACTTCTTCACTAATTTGACAATTTTATCATGCAATTCTTGTGGTGTGGCAGCCAATAAAGTGGAGTGGCCAATTTTTCGCCCTGGTCTTGGCTCTTTACCATAGACATGCCAAAACAGATCTTTGTCATTGATACTTAAAATATTTTCTGGAAAGGCTCCAATCCAATTAAGCATAGCGGCCATGCCATTCATTTCAGTTGAACCCAATGGTAAATTTAAACCTGCTCGCAAGTGATTTTCAAATTGTGAAGTGGCTGCCCCTTCAATACTCCAATGACCTGAGTTATGCACCCTAGGAGCCATTTCATTTACGAACACTGCATCTTGGGTTTGGAAAAATTCAATCACTAACACACCAACATAATTCAATGCCACCGCCAGTTGTTTGGCATAGTCCATAGTTATGGCATCCAGTTCAGAGTGTTTAGCTGGCACAATAGTGGTGGTTAAAATGCCATCCTTGTGTTTGTTTTCACACAACGGCCATGTTTTTATTTCACCCAAGCCACTGCGCGCCACGATGACAGAAACTTCACGTTGAAAATCAACCCGCTGTTCAAGAATCAAATCTTGATCAAATAAATTGTCAGGGATTTTATTGATGTCTGAAGCTTGTGAAATTCGAAATTGTCCTTTACCGTCATAACCCATCCTACGGGTTTTTAAAATGGCGTCATAATCAAATTTTTTAGCCGCAAATTTTAATTCTGATTGACTGTTGATGATTTCAAAATTGGTCGTAGGAATGCCGTATGATTGACAAAATTGCTTTTCCAGCATTCGATCTTGGGCAATCTCAAGAACTTCAGGGCTTGGAAAAACGGGTCTTTTTTTCTGTACATACTTAACAGTTTCAACCGGTACGTTTTCAAAGTCTAAAGTAATGATATCAACGTTCTGACAAAACTCTTCCAAGGCCACTTCATTGTGGTATTCTGCCGTCATTAACTCACCCACTTGACCTGCACATGTGTGTGGAGTTGGATCAAAAAAGACAAATTCGAAACCCAGTGGATAACCAGACAAAGCCAACATTCGAGCCAATTGTCCGCCACCTAGTATGCCAATTTTAGGGTTCATGATTATTTAGCAGGGTTGGGATTATTAATGACATTCGCAGTTTGTGTTTTGCGAAACTCTGCCAATTTACTGGCAATGTGATCATCTTGTAAGGCCAAAATTGAGGCCGCTGATAATGCAGCATTTTTTGCACCTGCATCACCAATACTCATGGTTAACACAGGCACCCCTGCAGGCATTTGTGCAATTGACAACAGTGAATCAATGCCATTCAATACTTTGGACTGAATAGGCACTCCGATAACTGGCAATGCAGTTTTGGCCGCAACCATACCTGGTAAATGAGCAGCGCCACCGGCTGCTGCTATGATGACTTGAATGCCTCGTGATGCAGCTGTATCAGCATAAGCAAACATCTTATCTGGAGTACGGTGTGCAGACACAACTTCTGACTCAAAAGGAACATCCAAAGACTCCAATAAATGAGCACATTGGCTCATCGTTGCCCAGTCTGACTGAGAACCCATGATTAAACCGACTTGTGGCTGTTTTTTATCTGTCATAGCAGTAATTGATTATCTTATGTAATTGTTGTTCGATATACAGTTTATAACGATCCAGTTACCATAATACAATATTGAAACAATACAGGTAACACTAATAACAATCCAAGTTGTGCCAATGCATTGATACTCAACACTGTTTTCACATCAAAGCCAACATCTATGGCTTGGTCTGTATCTGACTCTTCAAAATACATGACTTTGATTAACCTCAAATAATAGAATGCACCAATCACCGCAAATATAACAGCCACCACAGCCAAGCCAATATAACCTTGATCTATAACAGCCTTAAGTACATATAATTTTGAAAAGAAACCGATCAACGGCGGAAATCCTGCCATTGAAGCCACCAATAACAACATCAAAAAGGCATACCAACCATTGCGCTGATTTAACCCTTTGAAATCAGATATTTTGTCTGCTTCAACACCTTTGCTGGAAAGTAATACAATCATGCCAAATCCGCCAATAGCCATGATGGTATATACGATGATATAAAACATCGATGCTGCAACCCCTTCCGGGCCTCCAACTAGACCTAATAGCATAAATCCAATATGGGAAATGGTTGAATAAGCAAACAGGCGTTTCAAGTTAGTTTGTTGTAATGCAAATAAATTACCAACAATGATTGAAACAATGGCTAACGTGGCCAGCATAGATTGCCAGTGAATCACCAACACATCTAAACTTTGGCCCAGAATCCTAACTGCCAATGCAAAGGCAGCAATCTTTGGTGCAGAAGCTATGAATAAAGTAGTCGCAGTTGGCGCTCCTTCGTAAACATCAGGAACCCACATATGAAA
>JBPOFV010000229.1:0-4494 GCA_051252335.1 Marinicella sp.
CTGGAAAACCTTGATATTCCGATCAATAACAAATGGTTGGATGTAGGCTGTGGGAATGGATCAATCGCAAATGCAGTGAACTCAAAAAGATTTTCTTCGAATCTTTGGAAAATCCATGGCTGCGATTTGCAAGAAAATAGGATTAAGATTGCGCAAAACAATGCACGAAAAATGCGTTACTTTTATCAAGAAAATGTATTGGACCGATTACAGAAGAACAGCCATGCCACAAATCAATATGACATCATCAGTATGTTTGAGTTTTGTGAACATTTTGTTGACCCATATTCACTGCTTGCAGAAATGAGTAAAAAACAATTCAAATTGATCGTTATAGCAACACCCTTAGAACAAAAATTCACCAGTAACGCTGACACTGAGCCTGACCCGGCTCATCTATGGTCATTTTCAGCACAAGCATGGATAAAAATGCTTTCAAAACTGAACCTTAAAACCATTTATCACTCTGAAATCAGTGTAGGGCAGCATACCAAAGGTTTAAACTGGTTAACAGTGGTTGCAGCAAAACCCCAGGTGTATGATCTTGTGAATTCAATTTAATATAAACTTGATCCAGAAACTATTAACAATTAATAAATCATGAACAGTTTAACAGAGCAACAATCGAATGAAAATTTGTGGTTAGATGAAAACCATTGCTCTTATGCGCACCAAACAAAAACAGTTGAAGTACTCAAAGCATTACATGCAGATGAAGAAATTATTCAAGTTTTTACATGGTTTCATGCCATTCGTACTGACCAAATTGAACTGTCCCAACTGCAAGATAACACTTCTGAAAAGCAACTGGCAACACTCAATGATTTAATCAAAATTCACCAAGCTGACTGGTTGATCAAACCCAAATCCAATAACGCTGAAGGCTTAAGACGTTTGCTGTTCGCGATGATTAATGATGTTCGATTGGTGTTGATACTCCTGGCCGAACAATTGGTTTTGATGCGAGCTGCCATTGATTTTGATGAACAAACTCAACAACAGTTGGCCACCTCTACCATGACCTATCATGCTGCATTGGCCAATCGTTTAGGTGTCTGGCAAATCAAGTGGGAACTCGAGGACTTGTCATTCCGATTTCTTCAAGCAGATCAATACAAAGAAATCGCCAAAAAATTAGCAGAGAAACGCAATGACAGAGAGCAGTTCATTCAGACTTGTTCTCAACAATTAACTGCCGCCTTAGCAGAAAATAACATAGAGGCAGACATCGCAGGTCGGCCAAAACACATCTTCAGCATTTATAAAAAAATGCAAAAAAAGAAACTGGAATTTGAAGGCTTGTTTGATATCAGAGCGATCAGGGTATTGGTCAATAATATGGCCGATTGTTATGCCACTTTAGGCATCGTGCACGGCACATGGTCACATATTCCAAAGGAATTTGACGACTATATTGCCCAGCCCAAAGGAAATAACTACCAGTCATTACACACCGTGGTAGTGGTCGATGGTAAAACTTTGGAAGTTCAAATCAGAACCCATGAAATGCATGAACATGCTGAACTGGGTGTGGCAGCACATTGGCGCTATAAAGATGGCTCTAAGCAAGACCAAAGCTATGACAACAAGGTCAACTGGATGCGACAACTACTGACTGAACACGCCAGCTCTGATGATTTGTTAGAAGCTTTTCAGTCAGATACCCAAGAAGAACGCATTTACGTGTTCACCCCAACCGGTGATGTTGTGGACTTACCTTTTGGATCAACTCCTGTTGATTTTGCTTATCAAGTGCATACCGAAGTTGGACACCGTTGTCGTGGTGCTAAAGTCAATGGTTCAATTGTGCCTCTGACCCGAGCACTGAACACCGGAGATCAAATTGAAATACTGACAGCTAAATTGGCCAAACCATCAAGAGATTGGCTGCATGAACAATCAGGTTATTTACAAAGTGCAAGAGCACGCGCAAAAGTCAGACATTGGTTCAGAGAAAACGATTTCGATAAAAATTTACAAATTGGAAAAGAACTGCTGGAAGCTGAATTGAACAAGTTTGCTTTACAAAATGCAGACTTACAATCGTTGCTTGACTCATTTAATTTACAACATACTGACAAGCTCTATGCCATGATTGCTACAGGAGACATCACGGTTACTCAGGTTCTTCGACGTGCTGATCTCCAACTAAACCCTGCTAAAAAGTTTGCCCAAAAGCAAATTCCCAAAAAGGCCAAAGCCACCCAATTCACTGGCGGTTTAATCGTGGAAGGTGTGGATTCATTAAAAACCACATTAGCCAGTTGTTGTAGCCCCGTTCAAGGTGATGCCATAGGTGGTTACATAACGCGAATTCGAGGCATCAGTGTACACCAGGCCAGCTGTGATAATTATTTACACATGATTTCTGAACAACCCAATCGCCTGGTCAATGTGCGCTGGGACAATGATGATTCTGAAGATGTCGTAACTGCATTGGTCATCACAGCCAACAATCGAAAGCATGTAATCAAAGACATCAGTGCTTTATTGGCTCATTTAAAGGTCGACATCATGGCTTTAAATGCAGAGCCCGATAATGAAGCTGGTTTAGTCAATATCAACATTTCCATCCAAATTAAGGACTTTGACCACCTAAGTGAGGTGATGAATCGTTTATCCAGCCTTCAGCACATCAATGACATTCAACGCAAATTAAACTAAATCCTATTCACTACTGATTAACTCCGGCCAAACATTCTTGCGCCAGCTGTAAATTTTCAGATAAAAAACGATACAAGGTTGTACCCAATTGCTCTTTATCAAGTACAGTGTTAATTGTATTGATTGCAGAATCACTGCACACTCCATGAAACAACGACTCGGCATAAGATCGTTGGTAGTAATTATCTCTGGTTTGACCAATCACAGGTAATGCAGCGACTAAATCCGGCAGCAGCTCTTCTTGAAACTGTGTTTGATTGGCAGGAAACAAGTTTTCCATAGCCACCCTTTGTTGTGAGAACGGCATGGCGTTTTCATTGACCATGAATTGTTTGATCCAGGCCTTTTTGTTGGCTAAATCTGGCAACGCAGCTTCAGCAGCAATGGCCCCTAATTTCCCACCATCAGATGGGTCATTCATTGTTTCATGATCGAGCAGATCATTGATATTCTTATGATTCAAAACCGCCATTCGATGGATGATGCTCCATCGGTTATCTTGGCTGAGGGTAACTTCAGGTAAGTTGATATTTCCACTCAATAAACCCAAAAGATTGTTTTGCCCTGATGCCGTTCTGACCACATTCACATAATCTTGCAACATGATCATGCTCAAACTATCACCTTTACCTGCTGTGTTTAGTTTTCGCCACAACAATGACTCTATTGATTGTCCAACAGTCATTACATTCGGACGACCTTGGCGCTCCATCAAATTTAATTTCTCAATCAACTTTCTTTGTACTTGTCCAATGACTCTGTCATTATTTTCTGAATCAAGCGCATGAATTACTTGTTCAAAATCAATATCACTTTCACTGAACACTGTTGTCCATAACATAGATCTCAACATGGGATCATTCGATTTATTAATGGCCTCAATGATATGTCCCTTACTGACTTCATCCAATTTAACTTCGACATAGCCCCAACCTTGATAATTAGGAAAAACCATATATGGGCAAGGCTTGCCTATTACTTCTGCTATGTCAGTACTGGCTCCTACTATTTTAATGGCTTTGACAAAGCTGATGTTCATGTCAGGATCAAACAAAGCCAATTGAGTCAGCTGCGAACGTAAAGTCGGCAATTCTTCAGATGCGGTTTGTAACACTTTAAATTCAGTGACGTTACCTTGATCACATTGGAAATTGGCTGCGATAGAATTAACGCCAGCTTGATACAACCATTCTTCAGACCAGTATTCTAAATCTTGGCCAGATTGTTCAGATTGGGCAGCAATGAAGTCAATCAGTTCAGTGTTACTCCAGGCATGTTTTTTCAAGTATTTTGATACCCCTAGTCGAAAATTCTCTTGGCCAACCAGGTGTGATAATTGATTCAAGACCGAAGAGCCTTTCTCATAAGTTATGGTATCAAACACCGAGAAAAAATCATTGGTGCTTGGAACAGGCATCTCTATAGGATGTGTTGATACTTTATTATCTGCATCAATAGCTAATAGGGTTGTGCCTAGATAGAAATCATGCCAGAAATCTTTAAATTCAGGTAATTCAGAGGTGGCTATTGAAGCCATCAAACTGGCAAAACTTTCATTCAACCACAGGCCATTCCACCAATTTTTAGTGACTAAATTTCCAAACCACATATGAGCCATTTCGTGCAAAATGATATCAGCCCTCCTTTGCCGTTCAAATCGATTTGATGGCCCTTTTTGAATTACAAATTCTGCAAATGTAACTGCAGCGACATTTTCCATGGCTCCAATGTTGAAATCAGGAACCAGAAGTTGGTCATATTTGCCGAATGGGTAATTTATATCAAAATAAGTTTTATAGTGATCGAGCCCCATTTTGGTGTAAGCCATCC
>JBPOFV010000230.1:0-4475 GCA_051252335.1 Marinicella sp.
GTACAAAGCAATAACATGCCTGCCGTTTGGTATGCGGATGCATATGACCAGCATCTTATGCAACAAGACTTACCACAAAAATTTGGGCAACTCATGGTGAAATCAGTAAACAATGATTATGAATCATTGTATCCAATCAACTCCATGACTGAATTAAACAACAACCGTTTAAGCCTAGGATTAGAACCGATACAGTACGCCTTGGGCAAAAAGAATTTCTTACTGCGCAACAACCTGTCAAGAAAAAGCCAACCACTGATTCAGCCAGCCGATCAATTAATGAAAATGGCTGATTTGGCCTTAGGTTGTTTGGACCAAATATATCCCAGTTCAGTAAAACATATATTAAACACCGCTGCCGATGCGGCCCCGCCAAATGAAATGTACCCTGCATTTTTTGGCTGTTTTGATTGGCATTCATCGGTCCATGGACATTGGTTATTGGCCAGAGCAGCCAAGTTATTTCCTAATCACAACAAAAGTAGTGAATTCATCAGTCGTCTGGATGCGCATTTCAGCGAATCTCAATTACAAGGTGAATTAAACTATTTCCAACAACCTGGTAGAGCTGGTTTTGAGCGACCTTATGGTTTGGCGTGGTTTTTACAACTGTATGCAGAAATTGATCAATGGCAGCACCCCAAAGCGAAATCATGGGTGACTCATATGGAACCACTGAAATCGCACATTGTGTCTCAGTTTACTGAATGGATTCCCAAACTGGCATACCCAATTCGCACAGGAGAACACAGCCAAACAGCTTTTGCCTTTGGGTTGTCTTTGGATTATGCAAGAGATACTGGCGATACTGAATTTGAAAAACTATTGGTTAAACACATCAATCGACTTTATTTAGAAGATAAAAATTGTCCAACTGATTATGAACCATCAGGTCAAGATTTTCTCTCACCCTGTTTAGCTGAGGCTGATTTAATGAGGCGTGTGCTTTCAGCAAAAAGCTACGCCAAATGGCTGAAAAAGTTCTTACCAAAAATTAAACATGGAAGTCGTTGGCTACCTGTTGCTCAAGTGACAGATCGGGTAGATGGTAAACTAGCTCATCTTGATGGTTTAAATTTGGCCAGAGCCTGGATGCTTGAAGGTATGGCCGCTGGCCTACCAAGCAATGATAAAAGACGTGATGTGTTGATTAAATTGGCCAAAAAACATGCCAAATCGGGATTGGCAGCTGTAACCGGCGAGCATTATGCCGGCGGCCACTGGTTGGGTTCTTTTGCGACTTACTACCTCAGCCAAAGGGGCATAGAGCCAATGCAAAAATAAGCATTGAATAATACGTTTCAAAGTATAAAATTCACATATTAAAAAGCACCAATAAGCCCAACAGTGTTATGAATCAAATCATAAAATCAGATAAATTAAAAGGTGTCTGCTACGACATACGTGGACCCGTACTCGATGCAGCCAAGCAGATTGAAGATCAAGGTGAGAAAGTCTTGAAATTAAATATTGGTAACCCTGCACCATTTGGATTTGAGGCACCTGATGACATTGTCAGAGATGTGGTACATAACATCACTGATGCAGAAGGCTATTGTGACTCTAAAGGCATTTATCCTGCTCGTGTTGCTATCTATCAATATTACCAACAAAGAAAAATTAAAAACTTAGATATAGATAACATCATCATAGGTAATGGTGTCAGTGAATTGATCGTGATGACCATGCAAGCACTATTGAATGATGGTGATGAAATGCTGATTCCGGCGCCTGATTACCCGTTATGGACTGCTGCCGTGAATTTATCTGGCGGACAAGCAGTGCATTATTTGTGTGATGAAAATCAGGATTGGGGACTTGACCTGGCTGATATGGAAACCAAAATCACCAGCAAAACTCGTGGCATAGTATTGATTAACCCCAACAACCCAACCGGTGCAATCTACAGCAAAGATCAACTAGATGCTGTGATTGAATTAGCTCGAAAGCACCAACTGATTATTTTTAGTGACGAAATCTATGAATTGATTCGTTATGATGATACGCCATTCACATCAATTGCCTCTTTAGCAGATGACTTGATGTTCATCACTTTTAATGGCTTATCCAAAACTTATCGGGTGGCTGGTTATCGCACTGGATGGATGGTTATATCTGGTAACACCAAAATAGCCAAAGATTATATTGATGGTCTCAATATATTATCTTCAATGCGTTTGTGTGCCAATGTCCCGACTCAATTTGCCATACAATCCGCTTTAGGTGGCAAACAATCTATTTTTCAACTCACTCAAAATGAAGGCCGCTTAAACAAACAACGGTTAATGGCCTATGAAATGATCAATGCAATTCCTGGACTGTCAACCACACTACCTAAAGGCGCGTTGTATTGTTTTGTAAAAATTGATACCCAAAGATTTAACATCACTAACGACGAGCAGTTTATTTTGGATCTGCTGTTGGAAAAACATATTTTATTGGTCCATGGATCCGCTTTTAACTGGCCAAAACCCGATCACTTTAGATTGGTTTATCTACCACAAGTGGAAGTACTAGAAGATGCATTACTGCGATTAGCAGACTTTTTAAAAAGTTATCGGCAAGATTAATTGTGGCTGCTATCTAACGATCTCACCAATGAATTATCTATTTATCAGCTGGTTCTACTTTGTACTTGACGCATTAAGTTTTAAGCTGGACTTAAATTTATCTATCAATTTCAATTATAATGCACAAATTTCTCACATTAAATTAAACTCAGTATGAAAACACCCTTGATACTTAAACACATTCCATGCTCATTCATGATCTTCACATTGGCCTTAATCAGCTTAACCAGTTGTGGTCAAAATCAAGATGCAGCCATTAAAACCATTGAAGATTTCATTCAAGCCCAAGCAGTTGATAAAAGTAAAGAAAATTGGAAGAAACAATTAACGATCCCACCACAGGCGAAATTCTCAGCTGAAAAAAAATATTTTTGGAAACTTGAAACCACCGAAGGTCTGATCGAGATTGAATTTTTAGCCAATGATGCACCCATGCATGTTAGCAGCACGGTGTACTTAACTTTATTGGGGTTTTATGATGATTTAACCATCCACAGGGTCATACCAGGATTTGTGGCACAAGGCGGTGACCCCAATGGCAACGGCACAGGTGGGCCAGGTTATAAATATGCCGGTGAATATGATGGACCTGCTCAACATGACCGTGCTGGCGTTCTGAGTATGGCCAATGCCGGCCAAGGAACCGATGGCAGCCAATTTTTCATCACCTTTAATCACATTCCTCACCTAAACGGCAAGCACACTGTGTTTGGCTATGTAACATCTGGTATGGACGTGTTAAAACAAATTGAACAATTGGGATCTCGGTCAGGCAAAACCCGTCACGAAATTAAAATCATCAAAGCAAGTATCTCGGTAATCTGAATAACTGATAGACAGTAAATTTGAATTTTAAAAGAGTCTTCAATAGTAGCAAGGCTCTTTGATTCATTTTTTTACCTACGTTTGCCAGATTTAGATTTTTTTCCACCTGCGCGACTGGTGATTGATTTCTTTTTTCTGGTTTTGGTTTGTGAAGCAGTTTGGCCATAAGCTGATTTTTTATGACCACCTTTCTTCCGACCATTATTTGGTTTAGGTTTGCTTTTACTGACTATCTCCCTGCCAAGCAACTCATAACCACGCTTATAAATCTTCTTGATTTCCGTGCCTATTACTTTTTCGATGCGATCAAGCGTATGTGCTTCTTCGGGACAAACAAATGAAATGGCTTGCCCTGCGTTACCTGCACGTCCTGTACGCCCAATCCGATGTACATAGTCTTCAGGCAAATAAGGTAAATTATAGTTCAACACAAAATCCAAACCTTCAATATCTAATCCCCTAGCGGCCACTTCTGTGGCAATCATAACTTGAAGTTTTGCAGATTTGAAATCTGCCAACGCCCTGCGTCTTGAACCCTGGCTTTTATCACCATGACAAATGGCTGCAGGTATCTGAGCTTTTTTCAACCTATCCAATAAATGATCGGCTTGTTTTTTGGTGCTGGTAAAAACCAGAATTTGATACCAGTTGTATTCCTCAAGCAAATCCAAAAATAAATCCATTTTTCGTTCTTCGCTGACTGGATACATCACATGTGCCACTGTGTCAGCAGTTGTGTTGGCTTTACTGATTCGAATTTCCTGGTGGTTTTTCAATATTTTATGAGCCAATTCATTCATCACTGCTGATGTCGTTGCAGAAAATAATAAGGTTTGGTGCTGGGTGGCCGTTTGACTCACTATTTTTTGAACATCTGCAATAAAACCCATATCCAACATTCGATCTGCTTCATCCAAAACCACAAATTCCACTTCAGCTAAACTGACATGATCTAATTCAATGTGATCAAGTAATCGCCCTGGTGTAGAAATTAAAATATCTAATCCAGTAGCCAATTTATTGGCTTGTCCACCCAATTTAACACCGCCATAGAGAGCAGAAACTTTAACTGTTAAGAAT
>JBPOFV010000231.1:0-4452 GCA_051252335.1 Marinicella sp.
CTTCTGCCATTCTCACGCGTTGGTATTTTTTCAAAGCGATAGCCAATTCTTCGCTTTTCTTCATTGCAATGCCTGCTAATTTTCCAGCCAAACATTCGGCATCGCCGAAGCCCAAGTTAACACCCTGACCTGCCAATGGATGGATGGTATGAGCGGCATCTCCAACCAACACCACACGACCTTGATAAAAGGCATCGGCATAAGCTTTGTTTAACGGGAAAGCCACCCGCTCACTGCTGAGTTTAATGCGGCCTAGATCCCTGTTGATATGTGCTTGTAGTCCATTGGTGAAGTAACTTTCATCAGCATCTAGCCAATGCTTAACTTCAGACTCAGGCAAACTCCAGACCATTGAAAACAAGCCACCATTCATCGGCAACAATCCTACCGGGCCACCTGCATTAAAAGCCTGCATGGCCGTTTTTTCAGGGGCATTATCAATGGTCAGATAACACACCAGTCCATGTTGTAGATAGGGTTTTTGTTGGAACCCAATACCCAATTCAGTTCTGATTTTTGATCGAGCGCCATCAGCACCAATCAGCAAATCACAATTAACAGTGGTTTGGTTACAAAGAGAAACCTTAATAAGACGACCTGTTTGATCGAACGACTCAATGCCGCATTCGTACTGGACTTCTACATTTGGATGGTTTGATAACTGTATTTGTGCTGCCGCAATGATTTGCTCATTTTCAATCATGGCACCCAAAATCTGTTTGCCAGCAGATCCAAACTCGATTTCACCCGTTGAATGGTTGTCCCAAACTTGCATGTCATGATAATAACCCAACCTATCAGCTTGTATATGTTGAATTAACCCCAATCGGTCAAACACATCTAAATTATGTTTTGAGATGGCTGACACGCGTAAACTGCGTCCGTTCTGGGTGACAGAATGTGTTTGCTTTTGAGTTTCGGTTAAACACACCGTGAGACCTTGTTCGGCCAACAATAAACCAGTGACTGCACCAACCATACCGGCACCATTGATTACCACATCATATTGTTTCACTTGCGTATTCAGAATCTCACCTCAAGCCACCAGCGGTATTAAACAAGCCTTTTTTTAAGGCCAAACTAGAGTTTATGGCCACCAATCCAATAGAACGAACGGCATTAACCAATGGTTCATCAATTTTGAACCAAGTCATTAAATCATCCGTAAAGTTTAATGTGCGCTGTTGGTCATCTATTGATGCCTCTTGATATGCCTGTAGCACATCATTCGCACCCAAATCCTTGCCTTTAAGTTTTGCCTGACTTAATAACGGGCTTAATCTACCGATGCCACGAATGGCCAGATTTAGCCCTTGGGCTGATACTGGGCTGACCGCATGTGCTGCATTACCCATTAAGACCACGCGAGCTGCGTGTTGGGTCGGAACTTTCACTTGATACAGTGGGTAACTACTGCGCCTACCCATTTGTTCAAAGCGCCCTGCTCGATAACCAAATTGTGCTTGAGCTAAGGCTAAAAACTGTTGCTCATCAACAGATAAAATGGCTTCAGCTTCTGCTGTTTCCATTGACCATACAAAACCAAATCGATCTTTAAAGGGCAACAAAGCCATGGGGCCTTTACGAGTAAGTCGTTCAAAAGACCTGTTTCGATGTGCCTGATCGGTTCGGATGTTACAAATTACGGCTGTATTTTTATATGATTTAACTTCGGTTGCTAAGTTTAATTGACTTCTGATACCCGACTTAACCCCATCTGCTGCTACCATTAACGAAGCTGCGATAGATACATCACCATATTCAGTTTCTATGCTGAGATTGATTGTGGAGTCATGTTGTTTGAATGCCAACAGTTTAGCAGGCTGCAAACATTGAACCAAGGGGTGAACCCTGACTTTTTCATGCAATATTTTGGCCAAAGTTTTGGCCGCGATCACATGAGCCAGTTGAGGCACATTCAATTCATTTTTATCAAATTGAACAACCCCGAACCGACCTTGGTTGGACACATGTACATGATCAATGGCTGTCACCTGTTGAGCCATTTCGCTCCAGAGTCCCAAGTCATCACAAAACTGCTGAGATGCTGGGTTTACAACCAAAGTTCGGTCGTCAAATGACTCTTTATCTGAATCTGATGAGGCCAACGGCATCGATTCAATCAATACAGATGAGATGTTATTCTGTGCCAATGACAATGCCAATGCCATACCAACCAAACCACCACCAACAATGGCTATTTCAGTATTATTGGTAGTTTCAGGCATTTCCCTGTTTGGCTTGATCATTGCGCTGAATGCCGATTTTTTCAAAATAGTCAGCGCCCACATCAGTCACATATTCATTAGAAAAACAAGAAGAATCAAACCGATCTATTCTGGGATTACCCTCCTTACAAGCGGCTTCTAAATCTTCCAATGTTTGGTAAATCAAACGGTCAGCACCTAAAATTTCACAGATCTCATCTTCGGTGCGGTTATGTGCCACCAACTCTTCAGAAATTGGCATGTCTATACCATAAACATTGGGGTATCTAACAGGTGGTGCAGCTGATGCAAAAAACACTTTTTTTGCTCCAGCTTCTCTGGCCATTTGAATGATCTGCTTAGAGGTGGTGCCACGAACGATGGAATCATCTATCAACAACACGTTTTTATTGCGAAACTCAAGCTCGACTGCATTAAGTTTACGGCGCACCGATTTAACTCGCTGTTCCTGGCCAGGCATGATAAAGGTGCGACCAATGTATCTATTTTTGATAAAACCTTCACGGAATTTTACATCCAGTGAATATGCCATAGGTATGGCACTGGTTCGTGAAGACTCAGGAATGGGAATAACCACATCTATGTGTTCATCACCCCAACGCTCTTTGATCTGATCGGCCAACTTCTCACCCATACGCAATCTGGCCTTATAGACAGATACATCGTCAATCATTGAATCCGGTCGAGCAAAATAGACAAATTCAAACACACAAGGAGACAGTTGTGTGTGTTCAGCACATTGTTTTTTGTGTAACTTTCGATCATTGGTGATAATGACGGCTTCCCCAGGTGCCACATCTCCCATTAACTCAAAATCATGTTGATCCAAGGCAATACTTTCAGAGGCCACCATATATTCATCTTTGGCACCAGTGGTTTTTCTGACTCCATAAACCAAAGGTCTGATGCCATTTGGATCTCGAAATGCTACGATGCCATAACCTGGAATGATCAATACATTGGCATAAGCACCTTTACAACGTTTATGCACCCGAGACACTGCATGAAAAATAGCATCAGGCGTGATCATCAAACCGGAGGCATTTTGTAATTCATGGGCAAACACATTAAGTAAGACTTCAGAATCTGACTGGGTGTTGATATGCCGTCTGTCTTCTGCAAATAACTCTTGCTTCAATTGATCCGCATTATGCAAATTGCCATTATGAGCCAATGCAATTCCAAAGGGTGAATTGACGTAAAATGGCTGAGCTTCCTCGAAATTACTGGATCCTGCAGTTGGGTATCTGACATGCCCAATTCCAGACAATCCCTTTAGTTTTTGTGCGCTTTCGGAACGAAACACATCACTGACCAATCCGTTGTTTTTAACCAGTTCAAGTTTGCCTTCTTCACAAGTTGCGATTCCAGCGGCATCTTGTCCTCGATGTTGTAAAATGGTTAAACACTCATATATAGTTGACGCCACATCGTGGTTGCCAATCATGCCTACAATTCCGCACATTATAGTTCAGGGTCCTTATCAGGCGATTGATCATCTGTCTCATTGGAGTCAGGTTCATCGCCTTCAGTTGTTGGTAAATTTGAATTCAGTTGTTTTAAAGCCGGATTCAATGTTTCTTGTAGAGTCTCCGGATTGATAAATGAAAAATACTCTGCCATGTCTTCTGGCATTTGTTTTTTAACCCAATCGGCTAATTTAGAAAACTGAGGTGTTAATCTAGATTCTGTCCACCAAGGATCTTGTGAAAAAGGTGTGGCCTTAAGAAATAACACCAGTGCAGTGACTGCAATAATGCCGCGACCCAAGCCAAAAAATGCACCAAAAAATCGATCAGTGGCTCCTAAGCCAGTTTTAGTGATCATTTTACCGACCAAGTAATTGATCATCCCACCAATGATCAATGCGGCTAAGAACAAGGCCACAAAGGCAATCAAATGTCTGGCCGACGGTAATTCTATAAAGACTTCTAACCAACTCGCCCCTTTGTCAACAAAGGTCCAAGCCAACCAAAATGCCCCAATCCAGATTAACAAAGACAACACTTCTCTGATTAACCCTCGAAACAAACTGACAATAATTGATAACAATAAAATTGAAAGTATGGTGAGATCAAACCAATTCATATCAATCTACAATTTGACCTAATTCATGGGTTTTAATCAAACCATCTAACTTCAATCTGGTTTTTATGTCGGCTTGAGTTCGTTCAGCATCCTGCTTTTCCATCAATGGGCCAATTCTCAAGCGATATAACTGCAC
>JBPOFV010000232.1:0-4433 GCA_051252335.1 Marinicella sp.
CAACAATCTCAGATTAAAACCCATACAGAAAGAGTCCAAATCCAAAAATTCCTGACCGATTTGATTGCAGAGCAAAAAATACTGTGGCAGCAAAAATCAATACAAGTGAATTTCCAGTCAACAGATGATCTGATGGTCAATACCGACCCCAATTTATTGAAACAAATTTTAATTAATGTGTTAGATAATGCCGTTAAATTCGGTCCTGACCAGCAAATTATTGACATCAAAACCTATACACATAATAGTTTCATAACCATCAAAATAACTGATCAAGGACCAGGAATTCCTGAAAGCCAAATCAACATGCTCTTACAAAGATATACACGCCTATCACGTGACGAACACAGAGGTATCAATGGCAACGGATTGGGCTTAAGTATTACCAACCATTTGCTACAAGAATTAGATGGACAATTACATTTCGAACACCCTGAAATAGGGCTCACAGTGGTGATCAAACTACCCATCAATATGCACATAAAAAAAGGTTCAACAACATGACCAAAATCACAATTATTGAAGACAATATTGAACTAGCCAGAGGTTTAGAGTCTAATTTAGCCATCGAAGGGTACCTGGTCAGCATGTGTCATGATGGTACCGAGGCACTTGCTCATATCAAATCTAACCTGCCCGACTTATTGATATTAGATATGATGTTGCCGCATATAGATGGCTTTGAAATCATCCAACAATTGAATAATCACAACCTACACATCCCAACCTTATGTTTAACAGCTCGATCAAATGAGCTAGATAAAGTACGTGCCTTGCGATTGGGCGCCGATGATTACTTAACTAAACCTTTTGGATTGATGGAATTATTGGCACGAGTTGAAGCTTTACTCAGAAGAAACGTTCATCCCACACCTCCAATTAACATGTCAGAGATCATTTCTATGGGACACCTCGCCATTGACACAGCCGCACAACAAGTTTGTGTACATTCGAAACCCGTCACATTGGCACCTAAAGAATATCAATTGTTGCTTTACCTATGTCACAACTCAGGCCGCGCCATTTCACGCATTGAAATGATGGAACATATCTGGGGACACCAGGCCGCCATCAACAGTCGTACCGTAGACACCCACATCGCTGAGTTACGTAAAAAGTGTCAACTGGGCGTTAACAGCACAGTGCAAATAAACACCATTTCAAAAACAGGTTATCAATTGTTGGTTTCATAATTCCAATTAATTGCTAACTTGATATTCATTGTCTGCACCTTCGATTTGCTTTAATTGGCATTGCTATTAATATTAAAAAAAGAAGTTTTCCGAAGGTTTTTTCTTGCTGTTCAAGACTACAATTTTTCAAGATGACACTTTTGCTACTTGTGATGTAACCCATTGGAAAATGTCGAAAATATACAGGTTATCTATTTAAAGTGGTCAATGAAAATCATAATAATTTAATGGAAATATAGAATGAAACCGAAACTTCTGATATGCCTTGTTTTACCATTCTTGCCAATCAATCAATCAATTGGACAAGTCGGAATTGTTGATCAACATTCTGAAAACAAACCTGCCATTGTTTTTATTGGAACCTATCACATGGGCAAACAAGGTAATAACGTATACAAAGGCAATTACGATGATGTTTTACAACCAGAACGGCAGCAAGAATTGACATTACTGTTAGAGAAACTTAAAAGTTTCAAGCCCACTAAAATTGTTGTTGAACGAGATATTACACATTCCGAATTAGTGCAAAATCGATACACGAATTATTTAAACGACCAATTCAAGTTAACCAGAAATGAAGTTCACCAAATTGGATTTAAATTGGCCAAAGAACTCAAACATACCAAGATATATTCAGTAGATTGGGGTATATTTCCTGAAGACAAACTTTATAATTATGAAACATATGCCAACAACAACCCTGATTTGAAGTCCTATTTAGTGGAAACAAGGGCCAATGATCGAGCTTATTTTGAAAAGGAAAATAAGATACTGAATGAATTAACAATACTACAACAATTGAGAAAACTAAATTCCAAAGAAAATATAGAAAATGGCCATAAAGGTTATTTTAATATCATGCGCATAGGGTTAGATGATGAATATGTTGGTGCCAATTATTTATCTTGGTGGTATGGAAGAAACATGAAAATATTGGTCAACATCATCAGGTTAACTGAATCATCTGATGACCGCATTCTAGTCATTTATGGTGCAGGTCACTTAAAGCTGTTAACTCAACTAACCACTGAATCCCGCTTCTATGATGTGGTTGATCCCCTCGAGGTACTTGGAGACTGACTGGTGACTTACACAACCTACTTAAAATAAGTTAACCTGAATTGCTTTGCCCTAGCCAAAAACCCCTTAAAATAAAAAATCTACAAGAATTATGAATAAGCAATTGAAATAAGGTATTTGAACCAAACCCGTATACTTCAGTCATAATACCCATATGAAAATAATTGCCTTAATTAAGTCGTTGTTGTTGATCTATTTATTGTTTGGTCTGTCAGTGTATTTTTTCCAAAGGTCCATGATCTATCACCCCACTTCTGTGATTGAACACCCATATGAAACTTTAAAGATCAATCATAAAGATGTCATGCTTGAAGCTTTGGTCACCAATGAAGAAGCCGATAAGGTCATCGTTTATTTTGGTGGCAATGCTGAAAATGTGGCATATACGGCAGCAGATTTTGAACAACAATTTCCGCAGCATAAAACCTACTTATTGAAATATCGAGGTTATTCCGGTGCAGCAGGTGATGCCAGCGAAGCCAACTTATTCAAGGATGCATTGGCACTGATAGATCATGTTAAACAAGATGCCACTCACATCACTGTGGTAGGTAGGTCATTGGGTTCAGGTATTGCCACCTTTGTTGCCACTGAAAGAGCCATCAAACAATTGGTTTTAGTCACACCTTTTGATAGCATTCGCAGCATTGCTGAACAGATGCTGCCATTTCTTCCAGTCAAATGGCTACTGAAGGATCATTATGACTCAGAATCAAGGGCCCATAAACTCAAATCGGCCACATTGGTGCTGGCTGCAACTAATGATCATGTCATCACTGCTAATCATACCCAATCTCTGATTCAATCAATTCCAAAAAACCTGTTAACAGTCACCAGCATAGAGGCTGGGCATAATGACTTGGATCTTAAACCTGAATACTTTCATATTCTGACTCAATTTATCCTTTCTGAATAAGCATAAATATAGAATGTTTCATGAACAACATTGGATTTAAGATGGAAAGCAATCATTAAGTACAAGGTATTTGAAAAATTTCCAATCAATCCCCACTTAGTATGCAATCTAAAAATATAATTGGAAATTATGAACTTTAATAAATTAACCACCAATTTCCAGCAAGCACTGAACGAAGCACAATCCATCGCAGTGGGCAAAGACCACAATGTGATTGAATCGGCCCATGTATTGGCTGCTTTACTGGATCAAGAAAATTCATCCATGAAACATGTGTTGATGAAATCAGGGGTCAACATCAATTTACTCAGAAAGAGTATTGATGAAACCATAGAAATGATGCCCGTAATTGGCAACAACACCGGTCAAGTCAACCTGTCGAATAATCTGGTCAAAGTATTGAATCTGGCCGATAAGTTGGCACAGAAGCGTGAAGATCAGTACATTGCCAGTGAATTATTTGCCCTGGCCTTGTTAGACTCCAATGACACCACAGCGCAATTATTGAAAAAAGCAGGTGCCCAACGTGACTCGCTGGAACAAACCATTGATGACATCCGTGGTGACAACACCATCGATGATGCCAGTGCAGAAGAAAACCGCCAAGCGTTAGAGAAATACACCATTGATCTAACAGCTCGCGCAGCTCAATCAAAAATGGATCCGATCATTGGTCGCGACGCTGAAATCAGACGCACCATACAAATCTTACAACGACGAACCAAAAATAACCCGGTCATCATTGGTGAACCCGGCGTCGGTAAAACTGCCATTGTTGAAGGGTTGGCACAGCGTATTGTAAATAATGAGGTGCCTGAAGGCGTCAAAGGCAAACGGTTATTGTCCTTGGATTTAGGCGCTTTGATTGCGGGTGCTAAATACCGCGGTGAATTTGAAGAACGACTCAAATCACTGCTGAATGACCTCAGCAAACAAGAAGGACAAGTGATTTTATTCATAGATGAATTACATACCATGGTTGGTGCCGGTGCTGCCGAAGGTGCCATGGATGCAGGCAACATGTTAAAGCCCGCATTAGCTCGAGGTGAGTTGCACTGTATTGGCGCCACCACCTTAGATGAGTACCGATCTCACATTGAAAAAGACAAAGCACTGGAACGACGCTTCCAAAAAGTATTGGTCGAAGAACCTTCTGTGGAAGACACCATTGCCATCTTACGTGGCTTGAATGAACGTTATGAGGTGCATCATGCAGTCGAGATTACTGATCCTGCCATTATAGC
>JBPOFV010000233.1:0-4429 GCA_051252335.1 Marinicella sp.
TGTTCTACAATCGACAGCGAAGACATTCATATCTGGGCTATGTTAGCCCAGCTGAATTTGAGAGGGCATCTGCCCACTAGTTATCGTGTCCGTAAAACTGTGGCAACCTCATTAAGACATAAAAATAAGTAATTTACCACAACTCACCTTAACAGCAACAGCCTCGTAATCTATTGATTTATAAGTTATTTGTTATTGTACCTTGTTATGAATTATGAACAATTTATGACTTAAAATCCCCCGGTGGTAACACCGTGATGGTTCGATTCCATTCCCGGCAAAATTTTATAATACCAAAACAATTCCCCATACACACAATAAAACTAAACACCTCAAGTCAGGTTGCTATAAGAGCCCAATGTCAGTCGCTGTGCTCAGGCCTGTCTACTATGTTACCAACAATATATTTTAAATATAAGGGAACAGTTATAACCTCCAAATAATCAGAGGTTATTAGGAACTATCTTGCAAAGATTCTTTTCTGCTGGGTCAATTTTCCATATTGCAATATCACCAATATTATTTATGGCGCCAATTTCGCACTGTGCAACATAGTGCTTTTCGGTATTTTGCCTTTGCATGCAAAGAGTTGAACCCACTGAAAACTCTTTTCCGTTATGGTAACAAAGATATTTTGTGTAATGACTTGATCTAGCTTCTTCAGTTTCGTGAGAGAATACATTAAAAGAAAACAAAATTGTTATCAGCACTAAACTTTTCATAAATAACTCCATTGATTTTAAGAACAGTGTACTATGTTCATATTAATCGTTCAAACAATTACTAGACCAATGTTCATTAGAACACAATTCGAGCTGGTCCTGACAAATTTAAAGTTACCTGCCTACTTATTTATCTACTTGCACTAAATGCTGTGCTGCAAAGATAAGCCCTTCTGTAGGTCACTACGCTCAACCCAAGCCACACCCTTCTTGAATTCCTATAAATAGTGACCACATCTTTGCTATGAAATTTATATTGCTGATGATTGTTTTTTGTTGTGGAAGTTTGGCACAGTCTATTGACGACAGAGCTGTCCGCAATTTTGGCTATTGGCCGATTGATTCAGCTTATACACACAATGCAGTCATACCAATAATTAATAAGAAAATCTTATCTCAAGACAATGTTGATTTGCCAGATAGTTTATCACCAGATCCATTTATTGAGTTAATGCAGGCAGGTGCAGCAGCCATTGCCGGTCTGACACCTCAGATAATAATGGAATTCACCTCTAGACCATTTATTTAACACAACTATTTAATATTATATTTGGAATAGATATGGGTGTAATCCCGCTTCCAAGCAGAGTTCACCCACCAAACGCATTAACCTGTTTTAATAACAGTTTGGTTTCTTCAAGTTCTGTGATCAGCTGGCTGTATAATTCTAAATCCGGCGTTTCTTTCAATGAGTTGAGTGCCAGCTCTTTTCTGATCTGGTGTAATCGAGTTTTATACTCAGATTTGGATTTAGCGATATTGCTTTGTCTGGTTTTTTTAATTTTGCCAATTATCTCTTGTGTTGTCATAATCCCTTTTCCTCGGTATTTGATAAATTAGTATTGTCTTCAAAAGTGTGAATCGAGAAGATTCATCTTTTGTTTCAAATGAGCCACGACTTTTTATCTAAATCAGTTCAGTAAAATCAACCTAAGTCATTTGATTTTCTGAAATCTGACAGTCTTCGCTGTGCCCTTTTCAACTGATCCATCAAGAACCTATGAAGTTTTAAATCGGGTTCTACTTGATGTGATATTTTCACAATTTCGTCTTTTAGTTGTTGTATCTTGTCCAGCAATTCAACATCTGGCCTATTTAAGTAATGCTCTGTTTGGATCAGCGCTTTTATATTTTTATGTTCTGTCATCATTTTTTCATTCCCATTTATAATCTGCCAATGGTTTGAACGCACAGTAATTATTTTTCTATGAGTTACTGCGCTTAATTACCAGTGACAATATGCTGATTATCATGATAACGACTGACTACGGATATAGACATCTTCTTAAAACCTTGTAAGAAAATATAGACATTGACGATTTATTTAGAGACTGGCCACTTCCAGATCACATAAGTTAACAGTAAGAAAAAGCTGTTCCAAATTATGATGAACAACAGAAAGCTGCCCCATGTATCGAAAGAGGCTGAATTTACGACATAAGATATGCTGTCGGGCTGTTTCATGTTGGAAATCACATGCATGGAAGCCCAATTGTTGCCTAAATGAAGACCAATTGGGAATAAAAGGGTGTTTGATTTAAGCAAGGCAGTGGCAAACAACAAGTGACCGATAGGAATGGTAATGACTAAAAATATCACCATACCTAGGTTGGAAATGACTGTAGCATCAATCACATGGACCAACATAAAAGCAGTGGCAAAAATTACATTGGCAATCAATACACCCAATTTATTAACCGTACTTTTAAAGAAATAACCTCTGAATAATAACTCTTCAACTGCCACCATCGGTAAAATGGTATACAAACCCAATCCCACCAATGACCAGTCGATCATATCATTCAAGACTAAGTCTTCACCCGCATAAAGAAAACGCAGGTATTTAGCCATGATGAAAGCCACTGTTCCGATGATCAAACCTAACAATAGCAGCTTGATATTCCTGAACCTTAGATTAAGGCCCAGCTCATTCAGGTTTTTACCTTCAGTTTTGTATAACAACCAAGTGACAAAGACCAACAAAACCACGCCTGTAAATGGAAAATATGGCTTTATTTGAGTGATTTTTTCAAAGAGACCTGTCAGTACAAATGCCACCACCACCAAAATTACACCTAACAGCATTCGAGAAACATAGGGCCATTTTTGCCCAACTTGATTTAAATAAGCCCTCAAAACCTTCACCCTTTATTTAAGAAAAATCATTATATACATTAATTCTAAATCATGCATCGAACGTGTTGAATGACTGTTAAGTAAATAGGCATTGCAGTAAAGAACTATGAGAAAGTTAAACGGATATTCATGATTCTTCCTTAATTCAATCATATTGTTTTTATACACTGGGGGTCTTTCAACAACACAAGCTTAAATCATATGCCATCTAAAATAAGAACGCCGCAAATCACTACTTTGCTTATCACGGCACTATTTCTCACTGCTTCAATAGCTTCAGTTCAAGCCAAAAACCAACGCAAAGGGCCACCGAAAGGCAAACCGCCTGAGGCAGCCTTCACAGCTTGTGCTGATCAAACTGAGGCTGGTTCCCAATGTAACTTTGAAAATAAAAGAGGGGAAACGGTAGCAGGCACTTGTCGCATTCCACGAAAAGATGAAGGTGTGTTGGTTTGCAAACCAGAAAAAGAACACCGCCAAAAACCACAACAATAAATTATGTTCTCCTTGTTGTACCTCTTCCAGGGGCTTGTGATTAACACAGGTCTCTGGTTAGTTTAACTCTGTTGCGTTACTGTCGTCTAACGACTCACATAAGCTTTCGGTTCCAGGTACCGCACGTTGTATAGGGAATGTACCAGCCAGTTCTTCGCTATCGGTAAATTCATAACTCACTTCACCGTTACTACAATCAGCAAACTCAAAAGTAACCGAACCAACTGCGGTGGTGGAAACAGCTTGTGGACTGTCGAATAAACCGCCAGTGGTTTCAAACATGTCCAGTACAGCTGTATTACCTGCATAACCGCCAGCCACTGTATACCAGCGAGTTCCGGTATCACTTTCTGGTCGGTCAGTGTCAGTTACATCATGAGTAAACCAGGCGGCAAAAATAAATTGGTCAGCTGGTCTGACATCGATTAAAAATCCAGATCCCGTGGTTTCAGGAAAGAACCAACTACCTGCAATCCCCTGATTAATTTCAAAGGTAGGCTCTGGATCCACTTGTGGCATCACCACATTTATCCTGCCATTCATAGATGTATTGATATTTTGACCAGCCGATGAATGCACTGAACAATGGTAGAAAACCTCTCCAACATTATTAAAGGTTTGTTGAATAGTGAATGACGAAGATGGCGCGCCAGATGAGAAAGAGCCATCATCAGCGGTCACGTCATGAAAACCATTATCAATGGTCCAAATAACCGTGTCTCCTACCTCTATTTCAAGGTCATTTGGTGTGAACCTGAGCCCGCTGACCGTGACATTAAACGTTTCAGCATAGACCGAAAAAGATAGAAACAGACCAAAAAATAAAACTTTCATCCCAGACTCCAAATTTCTTCAATTGTTAAAAAAGAACCGTATTTACGCCAATTGCTTACATAAATATGGCTTTAAACTCTAAATTACTGAAGAGCCTCACTGACCTTACTGGCAACTGTTAGAGACTCACATAAGCTTTCGGTACCAGGTACCGCACGTTGTATGGGGAATGTACCAGCCAGTTCTTCGCTATCGGTAAATTCATAACTCACTTCACCGTTACTACAATCAGCAAACTCAAA
>JBPOFV010000234.1:0-4402 GCA_051252335.1 Marinicella sp.
GTTTAACCACTTTGACAAAGCTAAAGCGCCAATCGGTTCTGTTAATGAGCGCAAGCCATTTATGGAGTCTTTAATGGCATCCGGTTTTGTTAGTCCGGAAAGTTTAATTTCTTACCTTGAAGATATTGAGAGCCAAAGGGCATTGGTTAAAGAAATGAAATCAGCTTATTATCTTCATGAAGAATTGCTTGAGTTAAAAAAGTTGTACCGAATATTTTTACTTAATGATTATACTGAAGCCGCATTGATCGATCGATTTATTCTTGAGTTAGATGTGCAATCTTGGGTTGATACCATCAATCAATGGATCATCCGTAAACCAACATTTATCTCAATTAATGCCAGTTACTTGATGGGTGAGGGTGGTGTGGTTGAAGCATTAAGACAACGAGGTTTTGTGCTTGAGCCTGTGCTTTAATTTGACATCAAGATGGAGGGTATCCATCTTAATGATTTCAGTCAGAACTGGGCAGTACCCAGTCAGGTCTTGCAAAATGACATGTGTATCCATTCGGTATTCTTTCTAAATAATCCTGATGTTCAGGTTCTGCTTCCCAGAAATCGCTGGCCTCGCTGATTTTGGTCACTGCAGGTGCTGGCCATAATCCTGATGCATCGACATCCTTGATGGTTTTTATCGCCATCTGTTTTTGTGCTTCACTGGTGTAAAAAATTTCTGACCGATATGATTCACCCATGTCATTACCTTGGCGGTTTTCTGTGCTTGGATCATGAATTTGGAAGAAAAATGCCAGAATGTCCCGATAACTGATTATTTCATTGTCGAAAATAATTTCTATGGCTTCAGCGTGGCTACCATGGTTTCTGTAAGTGGCATTTTCAACATCTCCACCGGTATAGCCAACACGGGTGCTGTTAACACCTTCTTTTTTTCTAATCAGGTCTTGCATGCCCCAGAAACATCCACCTGCTAAAACAGCTCGTTCTATACTCATGTGTTTACTCTTGTTGAAATATGAGGTTTTATTATAGGTCCTGAATCATCTATTTAAAGGGTCTTGGTCATGGATTTTAATGTCAGTTTACTGGTGGTGCAACTGCTTTATCGTATAATGTATAGAAAAGAATGCATGAAGGCTGTAAAAGATACTGTATGAATAAATAAATATACATTAAGTGTATAGATGGATATTTACTAATAATGAATAGTTATGTTATCATTAATAGCGATATATAACTATTATGATAGATAAAGCGAATATTAAATATGAATTTTGAAACGATGACAAATCAAGCAGTGGCCGCTGAATTAGGCCGTCGGATAGAGCAGTTGCGTTTGGAAAACAATTTAACACAGCAAGCTGTGGCAGATGAAATAGGTATCTCGCGAATCAGTTATGGTCGGCTCGAAGCCGGAGAAGCAAAACTCATAAACGTCATTGCGACCCTGCGGGTGTTAGGACAATTGCTCCTGCTAGAACAGTCTCTACCTGATAGGATGTTCAGTCCAATGGAGTTACTTAAGTTGCAAGGTAAACAACGTAAGCGGGCTTCCGGGAAACGTTTGGAAAACACAGAGGAAGCAAAAGCAGCTCCCAATGAAGATTTGGATTGGTAATGATTCAATTAGCTGAAATTAGGATTTGGGGTCATTTGGTAGGGGCTTTGGCTTTTGATGCCAAGTCCGCTGTCAGTACCTTCGAATATGCCAAACAGTGGCGCCAATTAGCAACAGAAATAGCCCCACTAACCATGCCAGTTGAACGATCTAAATTTAGTTTTCCTGCATTGAATTATGATACATTTCATGGTTTGCCAGGTATGTTTGCTGATGCATTACCAGATGATTTTGGTAACGCAGTCATCAATGCATGGTTAAGCAGACAGGGTCGTGATCCGGTTTCTTTCTCGCCTGTTGAGCGCTTGCTTTATACCGGAACTAGAGGCATGGGCGCTTTAGAATTTTTGCCTATGTTGGATCGTGGCGTGGAGCCCGGACAAACGTTAGAAATGAGTTCTTTGATTCAAATGGCACAACAAATTTTAGATCAAAGAGCTGGTTTAAATAAACACCTTGAAAGCAGCCAAAACAATAGCAACGATGATGCCATGAAAGCCATTTTACAAGTGGGAACTTCGGCAGGTGGGGCTCGGGCCAAAGCAGTGATAGCAATCAATGCCGAGCGCACAGAAATTAGATCAGGGCAAGTACCAGCTCCAGCTGGGTTCGAGCATTACTTGCTTAAATTTGATGGTGTACAAGAACATAAAAGTAACAGTGAAACATTCGGTGACCCACAAGGGTATGGACGAATGGAGTACGCCTACTATTTAATGGCGAAAGATTCAGGCATAACGATGGCACCCTGTGAGCTGTTGGTAGAGGGTCGGCGTGCGCATTTCATGACTCAACGCTTTGATCGGGATGGCAATCACAAGAGACACTATTTGTCCTTATGTGGTATGGCTCATGCCGATTTTAAAAAGCCAGGTGCATACAGTTATGAAGAATTACTGGCGGTAGCCAGACAATTGCGTTTACCCAGAGTAGATGCCATAGAGCTATTTAGACGCATGGTTTTCAATGTGGTGGCACGTAACCATGATGACCATTGTAAAAATTTTGGTTTTTTAAAAAATGATTTAACAGCTCCTTGGCGTTTATCACCAGCATTTGATGTGGCCTATAGTTACAAAAAAAAATCGCCATGGGTGGCGTCACATCAACTCAGTCTTAATGGCAAAAGAGATGATTTTGTTAGGTCAGATTTACTGGCAGTAGGCGAAGCAATAAGCAATTTCAGAGAGGCACAAGATGTGATAGATGAAGTGTTGGAAGTGGTTAAGCAATGGCCAGCATATGCTGAAACAGCAGGTGTTGATGAGCGCTTTATTGACGAAATAATGACACATTTGCGGTTGGATTTACAAGCATGAGTGATGCTCTGACTCAATTTGCCAGAACTTTATTAACAAACAAGAATATTGACCCAGCTTAACTAGAAAATGGCACATTATGTTAAGATAAATTCGATCAAATGAAGCGGCTTAATGAAGTTGTAGAATTGGTGCAAATAGACCAAGGATCGTTAAACAAAGGAGCAAATATATGAAATCAAGATTATCATCATTTGGCATGGCTTTTGGGGGCCTGGGCCTGATGTTGGCATTGTTTAGTTTTTGGGCGGGACCCTTTTCGCCGCAGCCCACGATTGAAAACTTAGTCGGAGAAAAAGTGGCTTCTATCCGAACCGCAGCGCTGAATGCCTTAAAAGGAAAGAAAGTTGAAAAAGAGTCAATAATTGAGTCATGGGATACAGATAAAACGGTTCAAGTGGTGACCGCGATGCTTGGTGGTTTAGCCCTTATTCTAGGTGTATTTGCATATGCTCGCAGAGAACCCAAGCGCATGGCGGGAGGTGCCGTTGCATTAGGGGCCAGTGCCATAGCATTCCAATTTATAGCCATGTATGCGATGGCGTTGTTGGTGGTGTTGTTAATAGCTGCTGCTTTACAAAGTGTTGGTTTAGACATCTAGCGCATAACAATAGAGCCAGGACATTGGTTAAATGACAGTCATATACAGGACCTATCAACAATCAGATCAACAGCAAGTTTTGGATTTGATTCTGGGCATACAACAAAGTGAATTTGGTGTTGCAATAACAGCCACTGATCAACCCGATTTGAGCAACATCCCAAGCTTTTATCAATCAGGAAATGGTAATTTTTGGGTGGCGGTGTCTGAGCAGCGAGTGGTTGGCACCATTGCACTACTGGACATTGGCAATCAGCAAGTGGCATTGCGGAAAATGTTTGTGGCTGTAGCCCACAGAGGGGCCGATAAGGGTGTGGCTCAGCAATTACTTGTTAGGTGCCATGATTGGGCCAGAGAACAAAAAGTAAGTGATATTTATCTGGGTACCATTGATGTCTATAAAGCGGCCATGCGCTTTTATGAGAAAAACGGCTACCATTGTATTGATAAAAATGAATTGCCTCAATCGTTTCCATTAATCGCTGTAGATAATGTTTTTTACCGCAAACAATTTCAATTAAAAAATAGAAGGTAGAAGTAAATACGTATGCTATTAGATTTTACTCAAGTTTTCAAAACCGTAGCATGATAAGCCATGTGGTCTGCAATAAAGCTGCTGACAAAATAATAACTGTGGTCGTAACCAGCTTGCATTCGTAAAGTCAGTGGATGGTTGTTTTCTTCACAGGCAGCTTGTAATAAATCTGGCTTCAAATACTCATCTAAAAATTCGTCATCTGAACCTTGATCGATGAATAATGGCATTCTATGTGACACTGTTTTTATCAACTCTACTGTGTCATATTGTTGCCATTGGCTTCGATCTTCGCCTAAGTAGCCGCTAAAAGCTTTTATTCCCCAGGCGTTTTGAGTGGGAGCAACTATCGGCGAAAACGCACTGAC
>JBPOFV010000235.1:0-4397 GCA_051252335.1 Marinicella sp.
AGCCTGGGCAGTGGAATTAGGATTTCAACAGGCAGGCATCAGTGACATCAACTTATCAGAAGCCGGTAACCATTTAAATCACTGGATACAAAAACAATACCATGGTGATCTGGATTATATGCACCGACATGGCGAAAAGCGTTACCAACCAGAACAATTGGTTCCAAATACCGTCAGCATCATTTCAGTGCGACTTGATTATATGAACACCCGGCTGACTCCTTATGAATCGCTGACTGAACAGACTCAAAAAGCGGCCATTTCAAGATACGCCTTGGGTCGTGACTATCATAAAGTACTGCGTTCCAAACTGAAAAATTTAAGCCAAAAAATCAGTGCAGAAATAGGGCCTTTTGGCCACCGAGTATTTACCGACTCCGCCCCAGTCATGGAAAAAGCCATTGCTGAAAAAGCGGGGCTAGGCTGGATTGGTAAACACAGCAATTTACTAAATTCAAAAGCCGGCTCGTACTTTTTCTTGGGTGAAATTTATACTGACCTGCCACTTGAAGCAGATGAAAAACAAAAATTTCATTGTGGCAGCTGTACCCAGTGCATTCAAGATTGTCCCACACAAGCCATCGTGTCACCTTTCCAGGTGGATGCCAAAAGATGTATTTCATACCTCACCATTGAAAACCATGGCCCGATTCCAGTTGAATTTCGCCAAGCCATGGGCAATCGCATCTATGGATGTGATGATTGCCAAGTGGTTTGTCCATGGAATAAATTCACCAAAGACACCCAAGAATCTGATTTTTCCCCCAGGCACCAGTTAGATGACATAGATTTGCTTGCATTGTTTTTGTGGACTGAAGATGAGTTTTTATCAAAGACTGAAGGTTCGCCTATTCGCAGAATTGGTTATCAGGCATGGCAACGTAATTTAGCTGTAGGCTTAGGCAATGCGCACCCTACAGAGGCCATCCTGGCAGCATTGCATGACAAACTGGACACCTCATCTTTACTGGTTAAAGAACACATTGAATGGGCCCTGCAACAGCTTACAGCTAAACCCAAGTAAAAAATCTAGCACACCAGAATTTTTTCTTAATCGCATCAATCAATCCTTAAATACCTTGCTTATCAATTTATATACTGTAATCTGGTAGTAATCGTTTTGTCACTTATTTAGGGAGTTGCTGTTTTCCTCACTTACCTGGCTTAGCCTCTTCGCTTTTACAGGACCCAATATGACAACGACAAAACCCATGCGCATTCGGTATCAAACCATAGAGTTCGGAGACACCGACATTCATGTGTGCACCCTAAGGGACAACCAACAATTTGACGACCCCAAAGGCATCGCTGAAAAACTCGGCATTTCTTCAGCCAGTTGGCCCATATTTGGTGTCATCTGGCCCTCTAGTTTGGTACTGGCTCATTACATATCAAACTACCCCACCACTGGCAAAAGAATTCTCGAAATTGGCTGTGGTATGGCGCTATCAAGTTTATTGCTGAATGACCAGAATGCAGACATCACCGCCACTGACCACCACCCCGATGCCGAATTTTTTTTACAAAGAAACACCTTGCTTAACCAAGGTAAAGACATAGTCTATGAGCGCGTTGATTGGGCCGATGAAACGGACGAATTGGGCTTATTTGATCTCATCATTGGCAGCGACATATTGTATGAAGACGAACATATTTTGATGGTTGCAGATTTCATCAACTGCCATGCCAGTGCCACATGTGAAGTCATATTGGTCGACCCCGGTCGAGGCCGCAAAACCAAAATCAGCACTTTGATGCAAACCTATGGATACGAACACTCAGTCTTCCAACCTGAACATACCGACTTTTTAGACAAGCCCTTTAAAGGACATATATTAAAATTCTGGCGTGATGAATGATATTTATATCGAATTGTTCTGTGTTGGGTATTGATCTTGGTTCGCCAGCATTACTGAAAAACACCGACAACTGACTACATCATCAAAGTCTATTGTTGAAATTAAATAATTATTCGCAGCCCTGGGATAATAGCCTCACTGAAAATCATTAACACCATGTGTTTAAACGATAAAAAGGCTCAGATTTAACGATAAATTTGATGTTTTTTTAAACTCACCTATTTGAACGTTTGTGTCTTTAGCAGTTCGCCTACCTCATCATAGACATGCCATGTGCCCTTCTTCTTACCGTGCTCAAAGCGACCTTCGTCCCAGAGTTGGCCGTTGTTATGGTATCGCTTCCATATACCGTGCTTCTGGCCGTCATCATCGAAGCCGCCTGTCCCACGTGGTTCACCCGTTTTGAAAAACCATTGCCATTGACCAACAATCTTCCCGTCCTTATAGCTGCCGGATGACTGCATTTGGCCATTATTGAGGAAGTACTTCCACTTTCCAGATTTCTCTCCGTTGTCGAACTCACCCTGACAAGAAACTAGACCATTCTTGAAATACAGTTTAAAGGGCCCATTCTTTGGGTTACCGTCTTCATCAATACCAGGTATGTCTTTCATGGTTAATGCTCTTTATTTAATTTTTGTTGATTTCGTTCCCAGGCCCCAGCTTGGTATCGTATAGATTGTTTCATGATTAAAACATCTCTTTTAGTGTTGCAGCTATGAAAATGTATCTATGAATGTGCATAACGAAGAATACAGCTGCATTTTGGATGGTAAAGAGTATGGTTAACTGGATTACCCATCAATCTCATTATACTTGGGTTTACCATCAATAAATCGCGCCGTGAAATAGTGCTTTGCAGCATCCACATAGTAACCAACCGTCCACTCGTTTTTTTCATCGGCGTCTATTGGTATCTCTATGCTCATTAATTCGAAGTCATCTTTCCATTTGCCGCTGAATTGTTTGTTGGTCCATTGCTGAAAATGTGGCTTGAATATTGGCCAACATTTGTCAAACAAAGCTTCAAGGTCGGAAACGGCATTTTTATAAAAATCCACATGGGCCTCAGTTGGGCCGGATAATGGAGCATTGATTAGTATTGTTAATGGCTCTTCAGCTTCCCTTATTGACGCCTCGGCTTCCCAATAGTCGTCATCGACTGAATTATCTCCGCCCATAAAAAGTATCTTTCCAAAGTATTCATGCTCCATTTCAACTGGAGGCTTTCCAAGAAATATTTCCTTGATTTTTTTCCACATACTTCTATATCCAGTTAACAGTTTATTATTAACACAATAATGCGATACATTCGCCAGATTAGTGCATTGTAAATTGTTAAAAACACAAGATTTTAGCATAACTCATTGACCTCTTTCAGTGTATGAATTTTGTTGGACAACGATATTAATACTTTATATTGGTTTGCACTTCGGCTTCGCTCAGTGTGTGGTTCTTGATCTCGTTCCCAAGCTCCAGCTTGGGAATGCATAGGTTGTTTCATTAAAAAATATCTCCTTATCCTCTGTATACTTTTTCCTACAGTCAATGTTGAGCATATGAGTAGTCAAAATAAAGAGCTGTAAATATCATATAACGGAAATTAACCAATCAAATACACATGGGTAGAACGCGATACAAAATCACTGAAGTTAAACAACCTCATTTCATAACGTGTACCATTCTTCATTGGCTGCCTATATTTACACGTCCTGAAAGCGTACAAATTATTCTCAACTCTATTAATCACTTAAAAAGATCTGACCAGTTAAAATTATACGGCTATGTTATTTTGGAAAATCATTTACATTTGATCATAAGCAGTGAAAATTTACCTAAAACAATACAAAAATTCAAAAGCTTTACCGCCATGGAAATTATCAATATGTTAAAGACCAATGGTTTAGTTACCCTATTAGACCAGTTTATGTTCTATAAGAGAGCCCATAAAACAAAAACAGATTTTCAAGTTTGGCAAGAAGGATGCGCACCAAAATTAATCCAGAATAGAATAATCATGAGTCAAAAACTTGAATACATTCACAACAATCCAGTGAAAAGAGGGTATGTCGAACAAGCCAGTCATTGGCGCTACAGCAGTGCTATAAATTATGATGGTGCCCGTGGTCTGATTGAGGTAGATACGGAGTATTAAGACCTCTATGCATTACCAAGCTGGAGCTTGGGAACGAGTAATGAGCAAGGCATTTTAATGCGTCTAAAAGCAAAAATGATTGATATCTTTCAATGTAAGAATTTTGTTGGGCAACGATATTAATACTTTGATTGGTTTGCACTTCGGCTCCGCTCAGTGTGCGGTTCCTTTGGGTTTGCACTTCGGCTCCGCTCAGTGTGCGGTTCCATTGGGTTTGCACTTCGGCTTCGCTCAGGGTGCGGTTCCATTGGGTTTGCACTTCGGCTCCGCTCAGTGTGCGGTTCCATTGGGTTTGCACTTCGGCTTCGCTCAGGGTGCGGTTCCATTGGGTTTGCACTTCGGCTCCGCTCAGGGTGCGGTTCCATTGGGTTTGCACTTCGGCT
>JBPOFV010000236.1:0-4370 GCA_051252335.1 Marinicella sp.
TAACTGAACTCAGTGTCAATAAATCATTGTTAAGCCAATTGCAGACCCAAGCTGATATCATAGCTAAAGAGAATGGCATCAAAAATAACATGGGAACGTCTCAATTTATGAATTGGCCAGATGTCATTGTGCAACAACCAACTGATACTTCAGAACTTAATGCCATTGCAAAAACATTAGTTGAAGACAGCATCAATCAATTAATCGACTCCAGAACCAGAGAAGGCATGGCCATGCTGTCTGTATTAAATGATAAAACAGCGGTGATTCAAAAACTAACCGATGAAATCAGAACCTATGTCCCCGCCATAAACCAGTCATTGACACAAAAATTGAAAGATAAATTATCTGACTTACAAGTTGAAGTCAACCCTGAACGGTTTGAACAAGAAATTGCCATCCAGTTACAAAAAGTTGATATCACCGAAGAATTGGATCGCTTAGATGCTCATGTGATAGAACTAAACAGAGTTCTTAAGTTAAAAGAACCAGTTGGTCGACGACTTGATTTCATCATTCAAGAATTAAACAGGGAATCCAATACAATTGGTTCCAAATCTGCCAGTATCACAACTTCTAATGCCGCGATTGACTTAAAAGTAACCATTGAACAAATGCGTGAACAAATCCAAAACATTGAATAACAAACACACCACGTATAAAATGGAAATATAATGACTATAAACAATCTCACAGGCACTTTGTATATTGTATCTGCACCCTCCGGGACAGGTAAAACATCATTGGTTAATGCGTTGGTTAGAGACACCAATCATTTGAAATTATCAATTTCTCACACCACACGGTTACCCAGGCCTAAAGAGATAGATGGTTATAATTACCATTTTATTTCTGTCGACAAATTTAAACAAATGCAATTAGCCGGTGTATTTATGGAATCCGCCTGCGTCTTTGGAAATCACTATGGCACTTCTCAGGAAACTGTCCAAAAGATGTTGGATGAAGGCCATGATGTGGTTTTAGAAATTGATTGGCAAGGTGCAGAACAGATAAAGAAACGTTTTCCTGATGCCATCAGTATATTTATCTTACCGCCCAGTATACAGGCCTTGAGAGACCGATTAGAAATCAGAGGCCAAGACTCTGAAGAGGTCATCAACACTCGGATGACAAAAGCCATTGCTGAACTTAAGCACTATCACAAAGCTGACTTCATTGTTGTTAATGATGAATTTGAAGAAGCCTTGAAAAGTTTAAAAGCAATTGTAAAATCAAATCGCATGAGTACCGCCAAACAAAAAATCATTAATCACAGACTCATTCAAACATTGATTAAATAGTTTATTGAGCTGTTACCTCAATAGATTCAGCCAACAGGAATTCATAATAATGACCTGCATTGTGTTTCTCTTGGTAAAAAATATCACCATCATTGATTAATTTAAGACCAGCTTGCTCAAATGACATATACCAGTCAGGATCATTGGTTAATTTATCTGAAACTTGCAGCATGTCTAAAGCCCTTGCACGAGCATATTGGTACTGAAGTACGAAATCTTTGATCTGTTTGCGCTGAGTCTTTAAAACAGAATTATTCATTTGTAACAAACGCAAAGATGCATTAACCCAAGTTTGAAATAAAGCTTGCGAACGAAATTCAAATTTAATTTTCATTTGCTCAAGAATGGATGTAAGTTTATTAGAGAATCCATTCGCAGAGTACTGACCACTTCCAAATTGGTCGAATAAATCCATTATTCTGATATCATCAAAATATTGATAGACAGTTTCTTCACTGCGCATGTATTTGTGTATATCGGTTTCAGGTGAGTGAGACACAAACACCAAACGACCCTGGTTGCTTAATAATGACAAGATGCTACTGGCAGCTGATTTAGTGTCACAATATTCAAGACCATATTGACTGACTATAAGATCAAACTTGTGATCAAACTGTTTATCCATTTCTTCAACCAAACAATTACCTATAAATTGAATTTTATCGATTACTTTGGATTTACCTGGATGCTTATCATGGATGACTGATGGCTTTATGTCAGATGCATCAACTGCTGTAATCCTGACGTCTATTTGATGCTTCTCCGCCAATTCCTGTAATAAGATTGCAATGGCACCATTACCGGTACACACATCCAAAATTTCAATGGATTGCTTTGATTCGGTGAGAATACGTTCCCAATACAGCGCAAGCTCACCATCATAGTTTTCCTTGAAATCCATAGGTAAAGAAGTCAGTACGCCTGAATGCCAATATGCGGTCCAGTGGTTTTTAGTCATATATTTTGTCCAATAAAAAAGGCGTACCGAAGTACGCCTTTTCTCAGTATATCAAACTTTGATTAGAAAGTTTGAGTGTATCTGAAGTAAGTCACACGACCAAAACCATCATAAAGGTTGAAGTCATAATCACGTGAACCTACTAAACCACGTCCTACAGGTGGGAATTTCTCGCCAGCGTTACGAACACCAACTGTGAAACGACCGTCCCAAGGAGCATGATAGTTCAACTGAACATCATGTGTAGTCCAAGAAGGTGCTGAGAAGTTGTTTGCATCAGCGTCTTGGCTATCGATGTAGTTAATGTTGTAAGCCAAGCTCCAATCACCGTAAGAGTATTGGTTAGACAATACAGCACGGTTTTCAGGAGTACCTGGAGTACTAACTAATTCACCACCACCATCAACTGATTGGTCTAACAAGTGACTTAACTGGAAGTTAGAAGTCATGTTGCCGCCAAACAATTCATAAGTGAATCGTGCGTTGAAATCAAGACCAGAAGTCTCAACTAAACCTTGGTTACCAAAACCAGTGAAACACTGTGTAATCGAACCAGTAGGTGCACGTAAACAACCTAAACCAGGAACACCTGGACGGCCATTCAATTCTTCATTAATCAAGAATTGCGCAGTGAACTGACGAATACGGTTAGTAATCTCAATGTTCCAGTAATCTACTGTGAAGTTGAACCAATCAACTGGCTCATAGGCTAAGCCCAATGAGAACTGATCAGAATCTTCAGGTTGTAGATTTGGATTTGCTTGAATTGTGTCATTAACTTGTAATGAACATGTAGCAACTTGACCTTGGTTTAAACAAGATTGTGGATCACGAACTGAAGTCGCTGAGAACGATGGCTTCTGAGTTAAGATGTCCAAAGTAGGTGCTCTGAAACCTTGACCGTACGAACCACGTACAGTTAAGTTATCAAGAGGCTGCCATCTTACAGACAATTTAGGTGAGAAGTTATCACCGAAATCAGAGTAGTCATCGTAACGACCCGCTAAGTTGATTTCTAAGTTATCCAATACTGGGAATAATGCTTCGAAGAATACAGAAGTCACGTCACGATCACCAGCAGCAGAGTTACCCGCTGAACCACCAACTTGGCCGGCTTCTGATTGTGGATCGTATTGATCAGAGTATTTTTCTTGACGGTACTCAGCACCTACATACATAGAAGCTGGGCCACCATCCATATCGAAGATATCGAAGGCTACAGAACCAAACAATTCGTCTTGATCGTATTTAGACTCACGGAAAATAGTAATTCTCATAGAGTTCAATACGTTAGCTGGCGCATTGTAAGGATCAAGTAAGTTATAAGCACCTGATTCAATTAATGCAGAAGCAGCAGAACGCAACAAGTAGTTTCTACCTACATCAGAAGTTCTGTTGTCAGTGTGGCGTAAACCAAGCTCAACTTCAGCATTACCAACTTGACCAGTAGTACCAATCAAGAAGTCTAATTGTTGGTTAGTAACAGTTCCGTCACGATTACCCAATGCGTCAAAACGATGCCACCAGTTCACAGCTTGTGGATCCAAACCTAAAGAAGGATCATACAAAGGTGAATTAGGGTTAGTTGGGTTGTTAGGGCTGTTAGCAGTTAAAGGTACTGAGAAGTACGATGAATCTGGAACAGGCGCGTAACGACCAAATGACTCAGCTTGAGAGAAAGTAGTGTTAGCCCACAATTCCCAGTTGTCATTGATTTCATGTGTTGCTTTGGCATAGAAAGATTTGTTTTCAGTAGAAGCTTCATCAGCAGATACTAAAGTGAAATCGTATGCACAACGTGTACCGTTAGGTGAACTTGAGTTAGGAACTGTGTAAAAACCAGTACCTGGGAAGTCACAACCGCCCACGTAAGAAGTCCAGTCAAAGTTATCAAAACCATCAGTAATGGTTGTGAATGAGTTACCGTAAACTGAAGCACCAGGTGTATTCCAAGGGAAGTCACGTGCGAAAACGATTTCGCGGTCATTCCAAGATACACCAGCTAATAAGCTAGAACGATCTGAAGAAGCACCAAATACCACAGAACCTTCTTCTCTTTCACCGCCATTGGCAGGAATAGAAACTTCGGCAGCACCCAACATGATTTCAGC
>JBPOFV010000237.1:0-4364 GCA_051252335.1 Marinicella sp.
GGTTTACATTCTAACAAGAGACTGACCGATCGGTCAATACATATCAAGGCCAAATAATTTTTTCTTAGCATCGAATGAAGATTAACAGCAAAACTAGTCAACTCATTCAATTTTGCGATAAGATAATAGCAGAACAAGAAATCTCTCTTGAATTATTGAATTAAAGGCAAATATTAGGTTCAGAGATAAAACACAAATAAATATGTCAGATAAAGAAAACAAATATGAATTAGGTGCCGAATTACTTGAACAATCTGAAACTGAATTCAAGGAACCTAAAATGTATAAAGTCATGCTGCTTAATGATGATTATACGCCCATGGATTTTGTGATTGAAGTATTGCAAAAGTTCTTTGACATGGATGAACAAAAAGCCACACAAATCATGTTACATGTCCATACACGAGGACAAGGCTTGTGCGGTGTATATACCCATGAAGTGGCAGAAACCAAAACTGCCTTAGTGAATGAATATGCACGTGAACATGAACACCCCTTGTTATGCATAGCGGAGGTAGTCTGATGTTAGATGTACACTTGGACCAAAGTATCAATCGAATATATAAACTAGCTCGGAAACGTCGTCATGAATTATTGACCATGGAGCATTTGATGCTGGCTTTAATTAATAATAAACACGCCAGTCAAATTCTCAATATGGTGGGTGCAGACAAACATCTATTACAGCAGGAATTAGAAGTATTGATTGGTCAACATGTAAAAATATTACCGGCCGAATCAGATTTAGAGACTCAACCGACACTGGCCTTCAGAAGAGTGATTCAACGTGCCATCTATTCTGCTCAGTCTGCTGAACTAAAAAACGTGACAGGAGACCGCGTATTGGTTGCCATGTTTGATGAAATGGACTCTCACGTGGTTTATTTATTAAACAAACAAGGCATAACCAGATTTGATGTGGTCAGAAGTATTGCTCATGGCGATTCAGAATCTAAAGACAGCCAATTGAAACCTGATTCAATTGAACAATCAGATGAATCAACAGCAGAAACAGAAACCAAAGATGCTGGTAAAGAATTCTTGGTTGATTTAAATGCCAAAGCAGCTGCAGGTGAAATTGATCCGCTGATTGGACGTTCTGATGAACTTGAACGAATGGTTCAAATACTCATGCGTCGATCTAAAAACAACCCTTTATTAATTGGTGAACCTGGTGTTGGAAAAACCGCTATAGCAGAAGGACTGGCATTACAAATTGTTAACAAAAAAGTTCCAGACGTGATCCAAAATGCCCAAGTATTTGCATTGGACTTGGGGAGTTTATTGGCTGGGACCAAATACAGAGGCGATTTTGAAAAACGTCTGAAAGCTGTCATTAAATACATCCAAGACATTGATCAAGCCATAATGTTTATCGATGAAATTCATACCATAATTGGTGCCGGTGCAGTCTCTGGCGGATCTTTGGATGCATCAAATCTATTAAAGCCAGCCCTCAGCAAAGGTGTATTGCGCTGTATTGGTGCCACAACTCAAGAAGAGGTGCGCAATGTATTTGATAGAGATCGAGCGCTTTCTAGAAGGTTTCAAAAGATTACCATAACTGAGCCAACTCAAGAAGAAGCCATAGATATCATCAAAGGCTTACAACCTCATTTTGAATCTTATCATGGTGTTAAGTATGAAGAATCAGCAATCAGTGCTGCAGTCAAACTTTCAGCTAAGCACATCAGCGATAAATTCTTACCCGATAAGGCCATTGATGCCATAGATGAAGCTGGCTCTTGGCATAGAATAAATAATTTACAAGACCAAGCCATCACTGACAGTGACATCAAACGTGTGGTTGCGTCCATCGCTAAAATACCAGTAGATGACCTGAACCATGAAGATGGCCAAAGGTTGCAATCAATTGAACGTAATTTACAACATGTTATTTTTGGCCAAGAACAGGCCATTAATATCCTGGCCTCAGCCATAAAAATGGCAAGAGCAGGCCTTAATCGTGACAATCGCACAGTTGCGAATTTGATTTTTGCAGGTCCAACTGGAGTTGGCAAAACAGAGGTGGTCAAACAATTGTCTCATCACTTGAGTATGAAACTGGTGCGATTTGATATGTCTGAATACATGGAACCACACACAGTGGCTAAAATGATTGGAGCGCCTCCAGGCTATGTAGGTCATGACCAAGGTGGCTTGTTAACTGATAAAGTACATCAAACTCCACATTGTATTGTGTTATTGGACGAAATTGAAAAAGCGCACCCAGATGTCATGAATATTTTATTGCAGGTCATGGACAATGGTAAGTTAACCGATTCCAATGGCAGAGAAACAGATTTCAGAAATGTGCTGTTGGTGATGACAACCAATGCAGGTGCTACAACATTCAGTCAAAACAGTTTTGGTTTCTTAGATCAAGATCGATCTTCAGATGCCATGATTGAATTGAATCGACATTTCACTCCGGAATTCAGAAATCGATTAGATGCCATCGTGCCATTCAAGGCATTAGATAAATCTCATATTGAAAAAATAGTTGATAAGATCATCATTGAATTGGAACAACAATTAACTGATCCCGGTATCACATTTACTATCACGCAACCAGCGCGTGAATGGTTGGTTGAAAAAGGTTATAACCCTGAAATGGGTGCCAGGCCAATGCAAAGAGCCATCGATCAACACGTTAAAAAGCCGTTGGTTGATGACATATTGTTTGGAAAACTCAAGAATGGTGGCCTGGTCAAAATCAATGTAATTAACAAAAAATTGAATTTTGAAATAGTACCAAACACCTTGCTGCTTTCAGCTGTTGAAGAAAGCCCAACAGCACACTGATTAAATTTGGTTTAGGCTGTTTATTTACTGCGGAATGTGATTCGACCTTTACTTAAATCGTAAGGAGTGAGTTCAACTGTAACGGTATCGCCAGTTAATATTCTTATGTAGTGTTTACGCATGCGACCAGAAATATGAGCCGTCACAATGTGACCATTTTCTAACTCAACTCTGAACATGGTATTGGGTAAGGTATCGATGACTTTACCTTCCAATTCAATTACGTCTTCTTTCGCCATATATGTCTTAGATTTTCCTAAGTATTAAAAAACGCGTATTCTATCAGAAATACGCGTTTGTTGCAGAAAAGAAATGTCTACTTGTTCAGACTTAATTCAGAATTTCGAACCCGTCCACAAAAATGATATCATCAAAAAATGGTGTTAAGATTTGAACATCGAATGTATCATCACCATTTTCAAGACCAGTTAAGCTGACATCTCCAATTCCTGGCATTACATCAGTTGTGAAAGAAAAACTATATAATGTACCCCAATCAATCTCATTACCAACAGGTGCAAGTAATTGTAAAGTATTGTCTGCATGAGTAATGCTCCAATTATTTCCAAAATCCTCATCTACATCAGAAAAAACAAAATCTGTATAGACTAACGAATCACTCAATGGAACAGCAATGGATTTAACTTGTGGGTCATAATCATGATTCTCTATCATGTAATTATAACGGTATAAACCTCCACCCAAATCATTCACTTTCACTGCCAAAGTTAAATGGCCCTCATTTGCTTGTAATACTCGGGTAGATGCAATCATGTTACCAAGATCTAGTGTATTTGGTGCTACGTACTGATCACTGGCTGGGCCTTGAATAAATGAACTGGTAGCATGGGTTGTCCAACCACCACCATTGGGTGTGAAATCATAGGATCTATAACCCATGGAATTGTGAATATTGGTATCATCTTTGATGGTATACCAGGCAGATATATAATAATCTAACGAAGGATCTGAAAAATCAGCTTCTGCCACTACCATGCGATTTTCATCGGTTGAATTTGAACTGTTGTCTTGTGAACCATCACCGTTCTGGTCAAAAAACGAGCCTGTTGACTCCCAGTCACCAAGAAAAGTTTCAAGCTCATCTCGAGGGCCTAAATGTGATGGGCTGTCATTGTTGCCTACACTGTAGGTATCTTGGCAAGTAGGAAATAATACATGGCCGCCGGAACATGAACAGACTGTATTCACTGTATAAAAAGCATGTTTCACACCTGAAACACCTATTTGTTCAAATCTGCCATTGATTTCGCGATACATTGACCAACTTAAATAAGGGTGTTGGTCGTTATTGTAAGGCTCATAATCCCCAGAAAATTTCGTGTACCAAGCCACGTCTGCTTGACCTTCATTCTCTAAGGTTGCTGAAGGGGTAAAAACAGCATGATCATCTCCAATACTGCGAACAAATTGGGCACTCATTTCTACCAATGTAACATCAACAGGATTATCTTCTGCCGGCCAATTGTCTCCAGCAGAACAGCCACCAAGTATGTAATTCTCATCTTTGACATAATGGGTTGGAATGACCACGTGGCTAC
>JBPOFV010000238.1:0-4357 GCA_051252335.1 Marinicella sp.
ATCCTTTACTGGAACTTTGCCTGCCGCTTTAAAAGCGATATCCAAAAACAAAAAAGCCTTGGATTGGCAGCTTCAAAGTTTGGAGCGGGCTGATATTGGAAAGATCAATTTTATTGGTGGTTATCATGTTCAAGAAGTGATTGAACAATACCCTCAATTAAGTTATACCATTGCACCTGATTGGCGAAACAGCCATGTTATTCATAGTTTATTATTGTCGCCATTTAGAGCCAAGCTTGATGCATTAATCTTGTATTCAGACACCTTGTTTCGACCAAAAACCATTGAAAAATTTTCCCACATTGATGCGGATGTTGTTATTGGTGTTGATAGCCAGTGGTTAACTCGTTTTGAACACCGCAGTGACAATGACATATCCAGTTCTGAAGTGCTGAATTTATATGAGTTAGGCTGTAAAGATGGCGGACAAGTTGAGTTTACAGGATTGCTGAAACTATCAGCAACAGCCGTGAATCATGTAAAAAAAACTGATCCCCAAAAAACCTCTGACTTGGTGGCATTGATTAAAACTTTGTACCAAGCTGGATTCAAGCTTAAATTTTATGATGTAAAAGGTGACTGGGCAGAGTTTAACTCTGATTTGGATGTGGCTCACTTTATACTTGGGACTAAATCAGAAACTTTATACCGATTGTTTCCATTGGTCAATAAATCGGTGATTGGAGAACAAGTCACATTTACAGTCAGCCAATGGCGAACACAACCTGAACAGTTGATTGAAAAAATTCGTCGGCGTTTTAAAGAGCAACCATTGGTTATTCGCAGCAGCTCATTTGCGGAAGACTGTTGGGATGAATCACATGCGGGTGGTTTTGAGAGTGTGCTCAATGTGGACAGTCGTTCTGCTGAAAAAATAATCGCTGCTGTTGATGATGTTATTGCATCGTATCAACACTCAAAATCTCTGGAACAAGACCAAATTCTGGTTCAAGAGTGCCTGTCAAACGTAAAAATGTCAGGTGTGGTGTTCACACGATCATTGGAAACAGGAGCCCCTTATTATCGAATCAATTTCGATGATCAAACCCAATCAACTGAATCCGTGACATCAGGTACAGGCTCACAATTAAGAACTGTGATAGTTAGTAAAGAACACAGTGAGATGGCAACGCATTTACCTGATGATTTGAGGTCTGTACTGAATGGGGTCAGTGAGATTGAAGCCTTATTGGGATATGACAAATTAGATATAGAGTTTGCCATTGATGCCAGTGACCAACTGCATGTGTTTCAAGTGAGACCTATTGCTGTCAGCCACCAACAAACTAATATTGAAGATCAAGACATTAAAATCGCATTGGACCACTGTGTAACAAGTTTCTATCAAGAACAGCATAAAGGGCCTAATCAAATTGGATCTTCGACTTATTTTGGCGTTATGCCTGATTGGAACCCAGCTGAAATCATTGGAGTTAAGCCTAAACCGCTGGCATACAGTTTATATCGGCATTTAATAGTAGATCAGATTTGGGCGGTGCAACGAGCAGAATTCGGCTATCGAGACATCAGCCAATACCCCTTGATCAGAACATTCATTGGCCAACCCTATGTTAACATTCGAAACAGCCTGAATTCATTTATTCCTGCCAGCGTCTCAGAAAAAGCCGCAGAAAGAATTTGTAATGCCTATTTGGCGATCTTAAAAGAGCAGCCGCATTTGCATGATAAAATTGAATTTGATGTTGCATTTACAGTCTTAAGTCCACAGTTTGACACAGAGGTTGAATCAAGGTTTCAAGGGCATGGAGTTACCTCAAGTGATGTTGCTGAGTTAAGATCAGGTTTATTAGACATTACCCAAAAAGCATTTTCACGTTTAGCTGATGATCTTAAAAACCTAAATCAACTGGAAATCAGTAGAGATCAGGTCATCAAATCGGAATTAACTGAAATTAACCAAGCTTTGCTGTTATTAGAAGACTGTAAAAAATATGGGACATTGGCATTTTCTCACGCTGCCAGAGCTGGATTTGTAGCCATGACCTTTTTAAACAGCTTGGTACAATTGAAAGTGATTGGCCAAGATGATAAAGATCGCTTTTTATCTTCATTTGATACGGTTGCAGGTGAGTTTGAGCATGATGCCAAAGCTGTCGGTGCCGGCAGACTTTCAAAACAAGAGTACATAGACAAGTATGGCCACCTCAGGCCAGGCACATATGACATCACTGCACAGGCCTATTGGGAAAATCCTGAACAGTATTTGTTTTCTAAAAAATCTCAAAAAAATAATGATGAGACTGACATACAGCACTTTGAATTGTCGGCTGAAAAACAAGAAAAAATTAATCTCATTTTGGCAGATATGGGCATGAGTCTTAATGCATTGGAACTGCTGACTTATTGTCGCCAAGCCACTCAAGCCAGAGAGTATGTTAAATTCCAATTTTCGAAAAACCTCAGCAAAGCTTTAGATTTGATGGTCATATTTGGACAAAAACATGGCATCAAAAGAAAACAGTTGGCGTATTTGAACTTGTCCGATTTACGCGAATTCTCTCTTGGTGTTCAAGATGTCAATGGCTTGAAAAAAGGTATAAAAGCGAAGAAAAAGAAATTTGCATTGACTAAAATGATTGAGCTGCCACAATTGATTTTAGCTGAAAATGATTTTTATGCATTTGAACGAAACGCATCTGAGCCTAACTATGTGACCAGTAAGTCGATTGAAGCTGATTGTATTCATTCGGTTTCAGACCCAAGTCAAATTGAAGGGAAAATTGTATTCATAGAACAAGCAGACCCAGGTTATGATTGGATGTTTGCCTATAAACTGGCTGGCCTTATAACCAAATATGGTGGTGCAAATTCACATATGGCGATTCGTTCAGCAGAGTTGAATTTGCCTGCTGCTATTGGTGTGGGTGATAAAATTTATGATGAGTTTAAATCTGCATCAATCATTCGGCTTAATTGTGGTTTAAAACAAATTATCCGGATTAAGTAATGAAAAAGATAGGCTTAACACAACGCGTTGAATTGGTGGAGAATTATGGGGAACGTCGAGATTGTTTGGATCAGAATTGGGCCTCATTAATATCAAAATTGGGGTTTTGTCCGGTCCCATTACCTAATTTGACTGATGTCAGTTTGATTGAACCGTTTCTGGATAGCTTGTCATTGGATGGTGTGATTCTTACCGGAGGCAATGATTTGTCCTGGACCGAAAGCCCTCGGGCTGCTGTTGAAAGAGATGAATTTGAAAGCAACTTAATCGAGTATTGTTGCACCCATGAATTGCCAATTTTAGGTGTTTGTAGAGGCATGCAAATGCTCAATCTGTATTTTGGTGGGACTTTAACCAGCTTAGCTGGCCATGTGTGTGACAATCATGAAGTCAACTTACTTGATGGTCAGGTGTATCAGGTTAACTCCTATCATGACTGGGGCATCTCAACGGCAGACTTAGCAACCCATTTAAAAGCTTTGGGCCACTCTAAAGACGGGTTTATTGAATATTGTGAACACCATCAACTACCGATCACTGCTTTGATGTGGCATCCGGAAAGACCCAATCAAGACGCCCAAGTGGGGTTGCAAATAATCAAAGAGACATTTTTATGACTAAAGCACTGATATTAGCCGCGGGGCAAGGAACACGATTGCGCCCAATTACTGATGATAAACCCAAATGTTTGACGCCATTATCTGGTGAATCTTTGTTATCCAGACAATCCAAAGTATTACAACAAGCTGGAATCACTGATATAACTGTGATTGGTGGTTATCGAATAGATCAAATCAAATCATTGGGTTATGAGTGTAAAGAAAATCCGGCCTTTGAATCGACTAATATGGTCAGTACTTTGTTTTGTGCCGAAAGTGAGATGTCAGAACATGAAGATTTGTTGATTTGTTATGGAGATATCATTTATCAAAAAAACAACTTAGACACTTTATTAAACACCGATGCAGAAATTGCTTTGATGATAGACAAAGATTGGCGACAATTATGGGAACTGCGTCTTGAAGATCCATTGGATGATGCTGAAACGCTTAAGCTAGGAGCAGATGGCGCTGTATTAGAGTTAGGTAAAAAGCCGAATAATTATGATGAAATACAAGGCCAATACACGGGATTAATTAAAGTAAATAAATCAAAAGTTTCAGATTTCATTGATTTTTATCATGCGCTAGATCGTTCAAAGACTTACGACGGCCAAGATTTTAACAACATGTATATGACCTCGTTTTTACAACAATTGATAGATGCACAATGGAATGTTAAAGCAGCCATAGTCAGTAATGGCTGGTTAGAAATAGATTCTGTGTCAGATTTAGATACCTATCAGAAATTAGAAGATCAAGGACGCCTGAAGCCGTATTGCGATTTTGG
>JBPOFV010000239.1:0-4338 GCA_051252335.1 Marinicella sp.
ACATGAATCAAGGCCAAATACTGGGTTTCAATGGCACCAATATCACAGGCCCCAAATTGAGGTCTGTTGACACCCAATTGATCCACGGCTGGACACAAGAGTTCACTGCCGGCATCAATCACCGGACTGGTTAATTCAGGCAGCATGGTCAAGGTATGACCGCCATTATCAGCCAGTGCACGCAGTTGTGGATCGTCGGTCAGTGTGGCATCACAGTTTCCACTTTCAATCAAGCTGCTGATCACTGTTTGATTTGAATTGCCGAGATTAATAAAACAGTCATCTCCACTGCTGGCATCGGCCATCAGGGTGTTGAATAAAATCACACTGCCGTTGTCGGTATAGAGGTTACCGCCCTGAGTCGTGGCGTTGCCGTTGGCAGCGAAGGTGTTGTTGATCGAACCCAGCATACCAGCGTTATAAATGGCGCCACCTTGAACACTGTTGCTGCCATTTTGGGTGAAGGTGCTGTTAACCGCCTCCAAAGCACCAGATGCCGCATCATTTTCAAGGTAAATGGCACCACCGATAGCCCCATCATTACCTATGAACGTGCTGTCCTGGAGGGTGGTGGAACCGAGAGCTGCTGTGTAAATGGCACCACCGGATGCCAGTAAGTCATCGGACACGTTGCCTGCAAAGGTGCTGTCGATGACCGTCATCTCACCACCGTTGTAAATGCCACCGCCGGATGACGTGCTGTACCCATCCTGCACAGTTAAAGACAACAAGGTGAGCTCACCTGCTGGTGCGATGTTAAACAATCGGGTGCTGTTATCACCAGATAGACTCACTGCAAAGCCATTACCATTGATGGCGACCGTTTTGTCGATCACCAGCTCTGTGGCCAATGTGACCATCAAATCGGCCTCAAAAGAGATCACACCGCCATCACACAGGTCTGTCACAGCCTGTCTAAGAGTTCCTGGACCACTGTCACCACTGCCGGTTACGGTGATGGCATTTAAACAATCACTGGTTACTGTCAGTACCACATCATTACCATCGCCACCCACATAACTGATGGCGTACTCTTGTGCCAATCCTTCACCAACGATGGTGGCACCCTCAGGCAAACCATTGAACTGTATAACTGATGGGATTGAATTAATGCCTGTGTTTTCAGCAATCATGATTTCATCATTTAAGGCCAAAAATTCAGTGGAAATGACTTGCAAATCAGCACCCAGGTCAAGGTTGGTGTTAAAGTCCAGATTGGAGAACACTACCAAATCTGAATCGATCCCAGCGTTCACACCACCCACTTCGATCACCAGTGTACTGCCGGTTTCCATTTGTAAAGCAAAACCACCAGTGATGATGCCTGGGCTGAAGCCTGGACTGAGGTTCGACCCTGCTGCAGTTTTCAAATTACCCAAAATTTGACCACTGCCGGTTAATTGCTGACCGTTGTTCAATACAAAGCCCGAGCCACTGGGTCTGATGGCTGCGTCGGTGTTTAGGATGATTTTGGGTGAGCTGCTGATGTTGTTATTTGAAAGCGCGTTGGACAGGTCCAGGGTGCCATTGATGAGGTTAGTCTGTCCTGTATAGGTATTCTCGGCATTTAAAAACAGTTCTTCATCGGTAGAACTGTTGAGGTTCCCACTGCCACTGATCACGCCATTAACCACAGCATTGATGGCATTAAGTCTCAAATCAAAGGTCTGGGTATTGATGCTACCTTGAAATGAGATGTCTTCAGCCGATACAACAGTAGCCTCCGTTAAAACCACATCATCATTGAAGGTGATGTCTAACTCAGCACCGACCTGGCCCTGTACACGGGTTGATCCGCCTGCATCGGTATTGAATCGGCTGAAAGTTTGTAAAGAACCAATGGCCCCGATATTAACATCAGCATCTGAAGCAATGGTTAATTCGATATCAGTCAGTCCATCAGCTGCATCCAAAGTGTTGTTGAAGGTGATGCGTCCGCTGTCTATTTCAGCAATGGTGGTGTTAGTGGCGATACGCACCGGATCGTTGAACGTCATGTGACCTGAGTTAGAACCGTCCTGGTCGGTGGCGAAAGAACTGCCGTTAATGACAGTGACATCATCACCAGGTCCATCATTGGTGGTGATTTCTCCTAACATAACATTGCCGTTAAAGATGGTTTGACCGCTGACATCATTAATGGTCAGTGTTTTTGGGCCTCCGCTGCGGGTTGTCAAATCACCGTTAAAAATGATGTCTCCACTGCCATTTTGATCCACCTCCATAAGACCTGAAGCTCCAAACCGAATATTGCCATTAAACACGGTTGGATTGGACCCTCCCAAAAAAATTTTGGGTGAAGCGCTGTTACCAGATGCCAGAATCAATCCGCCGGCGGTAACGGTCAGAGAATGATGCCTGGGACTGCCGATGGTGTTTCTTAACAAAATATTGCCAGCTGCATCGAGCACTAAATCATGCTCCCCTCCAGAACCCAGTAAATTGATATCAGAGTTGATTGAAGTGGCGATGAAGTTGGCATTGATGCTGAGACCGTCTAAATAATTTTGGCTGCCACTGGTGGTGATGCTCGAAACTGTTGCTGCGGTTGAGGTCATATTTGCGACTTGCAAATTATTTAACAACGACACCACACCTAACGGGCCCACATCATCCAAATTAGTTTGAAACACGGCATTGCCATTGACTGTTAAATCAGCCTCATTGGGACTTGATTGGGCGGAAAATACATTTTGTTCAAAGGTCACTGTGCTGGCTGCCAGCGTTGTTGATGTGTTGATCTTTAGGGGTGCCAGATAATCCTGTGTACCTATTGTGCTGATGTTGCCTGAGACTTCAATCAATGACGGCGAAATCAGCGTCAGTTGGCTTAGTGGCACAACCCCACCAACGTCACTCATCAATGTGATGTTATTTGGTGAGCTCACAACGAGTCCAAAAGCACCATTGACCTGACCCAGGGTAATGGATGTCGCATTATTGATACCACCAATGATTAAATCACCCAGTAAGTCAATGTTGCCGGCACTGAAATCCGACTCTAAAAGACCCCATAACAAAGTCAAACCCGATGCCGTGTTGGCCACTGCAAGAGTGGCGCCATTGTCCACATAAATGCTGCCCACAGTGGCATCAACATCCAGTGTCACCGTGCCCACTTCAATATTCACATCAGTATCCGCCTCTGGTACCCCAGATGCAGTGCCACAATTCCAGGTGGACGTTTCACTCCATAAGCCAGTGGCGATGGCATCACAGCCGGTGGCACCAGCCATTGCGTTTGTGGATAATATTAAAGTTGCAAGGAATAGAATTATTTTTTTCGTGAGATTTTTGAATGGTTTTGACATAAGCATGGTTGAATGAACTAATTTAATCTATTTCTCTAATGCAGTTTTTTTTTAAAAAAGCTTCAAAAAAGTTAAATTTAATTCAAAGATGACAAATGATTTCGTGTCTTGGATAAGTCTGGATGATAGGCAGGTAGCACCAATTCTTGAATATCGAGTGCTTGAGTGAACATGTCTTTACTGAGTTCAATTTGGCCCAGCATTTGGGCATTGATGCCCTTCAAGTAGATGATTTCGGCTGTTTTTTTGTGATTCATTCCATACGTGTCCAAACTCAGTTTTTGGGCTTTCTCTAAGTGCTCCTTCGCTTCAGTATGCTTTCCAATGTTTTCTTTCAATTTCGCCAAACCAGAATACGCATTAATTTTTACATCTCTATGTAGAAAGTCATCGGTGCTTAATTCTAGGGAAGTTTCGTAAAAGTCTTCTGCCTTTTGATATTCTTGCCGTAATCGATGATTTTCTGCCAAATCACACATGGCATTCAAACGAACGAAATAATCAGGGGCTCTTGCAGCCAAAAATAAATCATCGGCAACAGTGAGCAACTCTATTGACAGATCATATTCTTCTACTTGAGTGAGTGTTGACGCATAGCGCATCAACAACCTTGGTTTTAAATTATCTGGTGTTTTTGATAACTCACTGGCCTCATACAGATTTAATGATTCAATATGCAGTTCCTGAGCTTTTTCATAAGCTTGCATGTCTTTATAGACTAAGGCCAAATAACCGGTGGCATTGATTGCTGAGAATTCATTGCCATTTTGATTGTTCAAATCGATCACCTGATTCCACAATTTAATGGCTTGGTCAAATTGCATTCTTCTGGTGAAGTAAAAGGCTTGGTTTCGAATAATTTTAATGCTTTGGGCATGGGGTTGACCATATGTTTTGATGGCCAAATCCAACGCGTCAGTCATCAATTGCTCTGCTTCAGACCAATTAAGCAGGTGCTCTTCAACCAAGGACAAATTATTTTTCACACTCCCGATATAGGCGTGTTCTGGGCCATACAGTTCGAGAT
>JBPOFV010000240.1:0-4337 GCA_051252335.1 Marinicella sp.
ATCCCATGGTGACAGAAGTGATTGAATTGATCTTAAGTCAAGAAAAAGGTAACACCACATTCGCGGTATTACAGAATACAGGGCTTAATGCTGGACAACTGTTTTTAGAGTGTAGGTATCAGATTCAAGCGACAGGGCAATCCAGCATGCAATTATCACGCTATCTTCCGCCGCTAGATCGACGTTTTCTGCTGGCAGAAGCCGGTATTGAAGTGGGAGATAAACTGACTGAAAAATTAATCAATAAATTTAAAAAATCTGTACCACCCAATGTGGCCGTCGAGGTGTTGAAGGCAAAAATTAATGTGGTTAAGGATTTGTTGATAAAAGCAGAAGATTTGATGCAAAGTCAGTTACCCCAAATAAAGCAAGACGCACAGAACCACATCAATACAAGCCTAAAGGGTGAAATATCACGCCTTGTCCAGTTGGCCAAACACAATGGACAGGTTCGTGATGAAGAGATTGAACATTTACAACATAACTTAGAAAAAGCCATTGTAGCAATAAGCCAAACACAACCACAGTTGGATTCTATCCGTGTTTTGGTTACTATGTAGTTTTAAGCCATTTGACCCATCATGATAGATTACCAAACCATAATTGAAAAAATTTACAACGATTTGTTGAAACGCAAAAGCTATGGTGAAGTGGCCGCTTATATTCCAGAGTTGGCGGCTGTAGACAGTGAAAAATTTGGTATATGTTTGTCTAAAATTTCAGGTGAATCATTTTCTGTGGGTAACTGGCAAGATCAATTTTCAATTCAAAGTATAGTAAAAGTACTGTTACTCAGTATGGCGTATAGTCGTTTAGGTGGTCAATTGTGGCAACGAGTTGGGGTAGAACCATCAGGCACGCCTTTTAACTCATTGGGAACTTTAGAGTTTGATGAGGGCATTCCCAGAAATCCTTTTTCAAATGCAGGTGCCTTGGTGATTTGTGATGTACTGATTGACCTCTTTGATGACCCAAAAGAAGCGATCATTGCTATGATCAGAAAAATTTCTGGAGATCAGCACATTCATTTTGATATGAAAGTGGCCGAATCAGAAATAACTGAAGGATATAGGAATGTAGCGTTGGTTAATTTTCTAAAATCTTTAGGCAACATCAACAATGATGTTGAACAGGTATTAAGTTTGTATTTTGAAAGTTGCTCCATAGCAATGAATTGTGAGCAATTGGCGAAAACATTTTTGATATTTGCCAATCACGGCAAAATCATTGGACAAAAAACAGGTTTATTAAATGCCAGTCAAACCAAACGTTTGAATGCAATCATGTTGACCTGTGGTTTTTATGATGAAGCGGGTGATTTCGCCTATAAAGTGGGTTTGCCTGGGAAAAGTGGGGTTGGCGGAGGTATAGTAGCGGTCTTGCCCAATCACTTTAGTTTGGCTGTTTGGAGTCCAAGATTGAACGAAAAATTTAATTCTTATCGAGGTTTGAAGTTTTTAGAGGAATTTACCACGGCAACCAAACAATCTATTTTTTGATTAGTTTCAAACAGCACTACAATAATGTGCTGACTTTTGGCAGGTTACTGCCTGTTGATAATCAGGTAAGATAATGACATGAATGAATCAATTCTTTATCAAACTGATTTGATTGAAGTAGGTGTTTTTTCGGTCAACCCACATGAACCAAGTTTTCTTGAGACTGGTTTTGTTTCTTCGCCGATCATCGTTTTTCCCAAAAACAGCATCTGGATACAGCATGATGGTTCAACACCGTTTGTGGCAGATCCGACATTAGTTAATTTCTATAATCAAGGACAAACTTACAGACGGTTCGCTATCAATCAAGCAGGTGACTATTGTCATTGGTTCAGAATTTCAGATGATTTGTTATCCCAAGTGGTCGCCAAAGAACGTCGTCATTTTAAACTTGAAAATATGCATTGTCCTGCAAGTGTCTTTTTACAACATTTACAAGTACTAAAAATGATTTCGCAAATCGAATCAGGTCATGAAACTCATTTCGATCTGTGGATTGAAGAGCAGGTATTGTCGTTGTTTCAAGCCTTGTTATCACAACCAGGAATAAACGATTCCACGTTAAAACCTAAACCTCAAAAGCATCGGTTGTTGGTTGAACGTGTCAAGGAATCAATACAAGCCGATCTGAGTGTTAATTTATCTTTACAGCAACTGTCAGACTTACATCACACATCTCCTTTTCATTTGTCACGGGTATTCAAAGCTGTCAATGGTCAAGGCATCAACCAATACAGAACGCAACAGCGATTGCGATCATTGGTTTTAGAGATTCAGCAACATGAGGTTGATTTTGTGGATCTGGCTTTTGATTATGGTTTTTCCAGTCACAGCCATATGTCATCCAGCTTTAAGCAATTATTTGGGTTCACCCCCAGTGAATGCCAAGATCAAATAATGCTTCAATAATTATAAATTGAGCAATAATTTGATAGCTGTTGATGTATATTCAATAGATAATTTTATTTCTTTAGAAAGCACATAAGCTGTTATTCATGTTCGGCTGATTTTTGTCATTGGCTGTACGTAAATAACCCTACTTACTGAATTAAATGACTTTAAAGGATAGGCACTATGAACAAAGTGAAACTTGTGACATTAATACTTATGATTTTCAGCTGCGGTGGTGTTCTGATGGCTGCTGAAAATGATGAACAAGCCGTGGCTGATTTAAGCGAACAGGCGAACCAGCAATACAATCAAAATGATTGGTTGGATGCAATTAAAAGCTACACACAGTTGCTAAAAAGCCAACCTAATAATGAACGAGCCTTGTATCGAATTGCGCAAGCGCATATCAATTTGAAACAAGGAGAATTGGCATCAGAAGTCAATGAAAAGTTGAACTCGGCCGTCCAAATTCCAGCCAATATAGTGCTTTACCAGAAAGCTCAGGCCATCAGTTTAATCGGCGATGGAGCAGCGATGTGGCCAATTTTAGAACAAGCGGTTACTGCTGGTTACCGAAATCTCAATGATTTGGAAAGCAATCCTATTTGGTCAAATTTCAGAACTCAGGATCAATTTTCGAAGCTCAAAATTGGTGTCGATAAAAACATCAATCCATGTATGTACGATGATAATTATCGTGCTTTCGATTTTTGGTTAGGTCATTGGGAAGTCTATGGGAATTTAGAAAAGACAGGCCCATTGTATGGTCACAACAGCATCACTCGTGCTGAAAAAGGCTGTTTAATTATGGAACAGTGGCAAGGGTCAGGTAGCAGCACTGGCACCAGCATGAATTACTATGATGGCATACTGAAAAAATGGGTTCAGCGATGGGTCAGTGGAGGAGGAACTGTAATTGATTATGCAGGTGGCTTAATTAAGCAAGATAATGGCGTACAATCGATGCAACTGGTTGGTAAAATTTATTACGCATCTACCCAACAACAGCCTCAAATCAGAGATTTCAGGGGCACTTGGACACCGTTGGATGATGGTGTGGTGCAACAGTTTTTTGAAGAATCTATGGATGATGGTGAAACCTGGTATACCTGGTTTAACGGGTATTACTTTCCAACCGATAAGGAGTCGAAAAATGATGAGTAGATTAGTTACCTGGACTTTTATGGTTTGTTTAATTAGTTTTAATAGCCATGCAGAATTGGGGTTGTTGTCCGAACAGTTGAACAACAGTGAAATGAAAAAGCTGTTAGGGCATTGGCATATTGAAGACAGTTCAATGAATGTCGAAGGACAGTGGCAACAAGGAGCAGGTGCATCTTGGCATTTTTATCCCATATTAAATGGACATGCTGTTCAAGATGACTGGATTGCACCACCATTGAATCAGCCGGAACCAGAGGGTGGAAGACAATTTGGTACCAACATCAGAATCTATAATCCAAATGAAAATCGCTGGGAAATGGCTTGGGCATCTATAAAAGGTCAGAAAGTAGATACTTTCAATGCCATAGAAGCTGATGGCAAAATCATCATGACAGGTGATTTTAATGGCCGGCCTTCAAGGATTACCTTTTATGACATTCAGACCAATAGCTTTTCATGGAAATTGGAGTTTCAACAAGCAGACGATACCAATGCATGGACTGAGGTATACAGGATTAAAGGTAAGCGATCGGTTAAATCTTCTTGATAACTCCTTCAGGTAAGTACCCACCAGTGGCTTGAATTGGCTGCAAAGAATGGATGGAAGTTACCCAAACAATAATGGCAAATTGTTTGGGCTTATGTTTAACAATTAACGGCAAGTTAAATGTGGTTGAATTCACACCTATTTGAGTTTGGTGGTCCAAGACCACAAAATCGTGAAGTAGATTATGGCCTGTATTTTCACCAGCATAGACCTCAGTTTTTAAGCCAACTCCAACT
>JBPOFV010000241.1:0-4333 GCA_051252335.1 Marinicella sp.
GTCTTTATATGCATCTCCAACTTCTAATTTTGCATCTAAATCCGGCCCTTTGAATTTTGTTTTAGTTAAATAGCTACCAGTTAACACCCCTGCGACGCCGTTGGTAATACTTGAAAGTGCATTATTATCTCCAGCAGCCATATGACCTAAGGTTGTTCCAAATTTTTCAAAACCTTGACGTATTAAGTCAATGTTTTCTTCTGCTATTACTTCTCCTAAATTGGATACGCTATTTTTAAATGCTTCATGTTCATTCCGAATTTGGCGTGTATCTTCACCAATTATGTTACTAAGATTGGCATAAGGGTGTATTGATTTGAGCTTGTTTTCTGCATCAACAATTAGGGCATTTGCAAATGTATTTAATATAGAGACTCCACCACTGGCTGCTTCATTAGGTAAGCTTGATAAAGTCAAGCCTATTACTCCTAATGAAGATGTATCTTCATTAGCAATTTCATCATTCATTATTTGCACAGGCTCATTTAAAAATTCGATCCATTCGTTAAATTTTGAGACTTTACCAGTAGGGTCTATATAAACAGTCGGGTTCCCATTCGCGTACAAATACCTGTGCAAAGTAGGTGGCATATTCTGATTACCCTCAAACGGATCCTCTCTCAAAAACCTACCCGTAAATGAATCATAGTATCGGGCATTCGCATAGTAGAGTTCTGTATCATCATCTTTGATATAGCCTGTGAAACCGAAGGGTGAATCACTGGTCGCTGATTCTTGATTGAGGTTACCCCAGACGTCATAATCCATGCGATTTTGGATCGAGCCATCTTGGTTGGTGATCGCGACATTGGTGCCTAAGGCGTCGGCTAAGTAGTAGGCATTTTGACCGTTTCTGGTTTCTGCCAACTGTCTTCGAACCCCATAATGATAGGTAGCCAAGGTATTGCCGATTGCATTGGTATCAGCAATCAGGGTCAATCCATCATAGAGATGCCGTTTTTCCATGCCATTGGCTTGTGAATTAACCCTTTGGCCTGCATAGTCGTACTGATACTCTATCGGTAAACCAGCTCCTATGGTGATGTTTTTCACCCTTTGTCGTGGCGTATAGTCAAAAGTAGTGACTATGCCAGCATCGATTTTTTCAATTTGATTACCGAATTCGTCATAATCATAGGTGATGTTCAAGCCATCTGTATCAGTTACAGAAGTCAATTGATCGCGGCTGTTATAGCCATAAGTACGGGTGGTTAAGACTCCACCATCATCGATCAACTCTAGTTCTCGGTTACCCACTTTATCCAAAGTGTATGAGTTGATGGTTGTTGGGTACAATACTTTGGTTAAGCGGTCGGCATCATCGTATTCATATGTAGTAACCTGGCTGGTATCGATGTTGCTTTCGGTCAATCGATCACGGTTGCCATTTAAATCATATTCATAGTCATGGCTGGTTACGATTACACCTGATTGTTTGTTCTCTATCAATGCAATTCGATTGGCTGAATCATAACTGTAACTGGCTTCTGAACCATTCGGATATTCAATTCGCCTAGGTAAGCCGGAGGTATTGTAAGACCAATCAAATGTCCCCAACCCGGCTCTGGTAAGTTGTTCTATGCGGTTTAAACCATCATAAAAATACTCAGTCACTTTGTTTTCATGGTCTCTGAATAATTTTCTGTTACCATTGGCATCATAGGTATACAAGAAGCTGTTACCGTAGCGATCAGTTTTACTCTTCTGACGATTTAAATCATCGTAAGTCATGGTGGTTTGATAACTGGTACCAAGTACCGTTTCATTGACAAGCTCAACATTGCCATTACCATCTAGGGTAAAGGTGATGTCAGCAGCACCATATGCACCGGTATGACTTTGGTTGGTTTGTCGATTTAAATCATCGTAAGCATAAGTGACGTTAACACCATTTGGATAATCGACTGTTTTTAAGTTGTTATTGCCATCATAAGTGTAAGTCACTGTCGAACCACCACCAGGATAAATTTTAGAGCGTTTGCGGTTTCTGTTATCGTAAGTGAAGGTGGTAACCCTTTGCTTGGCATCGGTGATGGTTCTTAAATTATCGGCCGCATCGTAACTGTAAATGGTTTCTATTGATTCTGGTACATTCCTGACATGTGTTAATCGATTTGCGGCATCAAAATCATATTCCCATCGTTGACCACCAGGTTTAATCACAGCTGTGCGATTGTTATTTAAGTCGTATTCATAGGTGGTGGTTTCATTGGCACCGTTAGTTTCGGTTTTTAATCGGCGGCGTAAATCATAGGTACGAGTGATGTCATTGGGCCCTGGATTATTTTGGAAAGTAACGTCACCAAAGGTATTGGGGGTAAAAGCGATGATCTGACTTTCTGGCAACAATGTCCGGGTTTTGTGATATTGACTGTTGTATTCATGTATGGTGTTTTTACCCCGCGCATCTGACTCAATGACAGGTAAACCAGCTAAGTTATAAGTGGTGGTACTTTGTAATAAACCGGCCTTGGTGAATGTTTCGCGTCTGTTTTCCTTGTCATAAGTAAAGACACTGGCAATGCCTCGGTAGTCAGTTTCAGTCAATTGATTACCAACGGTATCATAAGTCATACCCATGATGAATGAACCAGTAGTTACTGATTCAACTTGATTCAAGGCATTGACCCCATAAGTCGTGGTAATACTTCTTGAGTCTATTTGACTGGTCAAATTACCATTGGCGTCATAGCCATAAATCATGTTGTATTGATCTGGGCCTGAACTTGATGTTCTTCTACCCAGTTGATCAACAGTATGCGTAATGGTGCCATTAGGACCGGTATCAGTAAGTAGTTCTCCAAAAACCGTGTATGAATAGGTATGGCCTCTACCCAGTGGTTTTAATTCTACAATTCGCTGATGTAAGTCATTGTATTCAAAAGTACTTAAATGACCATTGGCGTCAGTTGAACTGGTTAAATTAGAATCAGCATCATAGCCACTTAAGCTGATTTGACCAACTGTGTCAGATCGACTGATTTCACGGTTTAATTCATCATAGTCATATGTGATGACATTACCCACATCGTCAATTGACGGCCAATTTTCAGTTTTTAAATTGCCGGCATTGTCATAGCTATATGACCAAGTTTGGGAATTGATGGTTTTTCGAATCGGCAAATTAATTTCATTGTATTCATAACTTGCATCATATCCATTGGGTCTGGTTTCACCGATGATGTTACCAACGCCATCATAAGAATATGTGATGATGCCTCCTTCAGCTAAATGACTGGTTTTCAATCGATTAGCGGTGTCATAAATATGAGTCGTTACCTGGTTGCCAGTGCTGTTAAGAATTTCTTCTGATTTAACATTGCCATTATTGTCGTAGGATCGAATAAAGCCTGACCCCATGGGGCCGTTGGCAGTCAATACCCGATCAAAGGCATCGTAAGTAAAAATAGTTTGGTGCTGATTTGGATCAGTCTCTGTTAATACATTGCCCATACCATCAACTGTTCTGACAATGGCTGCATCTCCAGTAGCACTTTTGCGTGTAATGGAAGTTTGAAAATACCTGTTGGGGTCGTAAGTATAATCAGTGACTCGATCGGCAGTGGTTTCTTTTAGCACATTACCCACATTGTCATAATCATACGTGGTTACTTTACCCATCAATTCAGTTTTAACTGTGAGTCGATTGGCATCATCATAAGAATATGTGGTGGCATGCCCACCGAAGTCGGTCATAGATGTCTTGTTGCCATTGTTATCGTAAACATAAGTCATGGTATCAGTGGCGGCATTTGTGGTAGTTAACAATCGTCCTTGGGTGTCATAGGTGTAGGTCGTGTCATGGCCATTTGGGTTCGTTTCAATCCGAGTGCGACCACCATTTTGGTAAGAATAGAGCCATACTCTGCTGTTCAGTGTTTTAGACTTGACTCGATCTGACGTATCATAGCTATATACTGTGGTGTATCCATTGCCATCTTTCTCTGTCAGCTTTTGTCCTCTGGCTGAATATTCCGTGTATTGGGTATCTCCGGCTGGGTTTCTGGCAGATTTAGGATATCCATTTGTATCGTAAGTAAAGGTACTGACTAAACCACGACCATCAGTAAACGTTTTCACCAATCCCATTGAGTCATAATCGGTTATTTGCGTGACTTGATCTAACTCTTCTGATATTTTATTACCTGCTAAATCATAACCATAACTGGTAGTAAAACCCCGCCAATTGGTCATGGTTTTAACGCGATTTTTGATGTATGGAGGATCAAAATTTGTTGGCGAATAATAAGTATAGGTACTGATTAATGACCCCAGCCTTTCAGTGATAACATTGCCAAAATCATCATACTCAAAACTTCGCAAGCGATTATTT
>JBPOFV010000242.1:0-4299 GCA_051252335.1 Marinicella sp.
GAATTAACTTTAAGAGACAATATCGGTTCTGATGTTTTTGAGCTCATTGGATTGGTTACAGAACAATCTCTCAATCTCATCAAAGAAAATGCTTTGAACCAAAACTTAACCACCCTTCGTTCACGGGTTAATGAAATTGGAGTGGCGGAGCCCATCATACAACGTCAAGGCTTAGAGAGAATTGTGGTGCAATTACCTGGTGTACAAGACACCACAGCGGCTAAAAATATTTTAGACGCCACAGCCACATTAGAATACCGCGCCACTGATATGGAAAACAATGCAGAGTTGGCAGCTCGAACGGGCAGAACGCCTATTGGTTCATCTTTATACTATGAAAAAGGTGTCCCAGTGCTGTTAAAGGATCGAGTCATAGCAACAGGTAATCAGTTAATTGATGCTCAACCAACTTTTGATCAGCAATCGGGTTCACCTGCTGTATCAGTTAAATTGAATAGTATGGGTGCAGCCAGGATGTTGGAATTCACCAAAAACAACGTCAATAATTTTATGGGCGTGGTGTTTAAAGAGCGCATTCCCATTGGAAAAAATGAAGAAGGTGTGATGCAGTATCGTGATAAAGAAGAAGTTATCAGCAATGCACGAATTAATGGCATCTTTTCGAATCAATTTCAGACCACAGGTTTATCACAGAAACAAGCCACAGAATTGGCTTTATTGCTCAGAGCGGGTGCGTTGGCTGCACCTGTGCAGATTGTCGAAGAGCGAACGATTGGCCCTTCTTTAGGGCAGGACAATATTGATCAAGGGGTGATGTCGGTGCAAATCGGTTTAGCCATGGTTTTGGTTTTTATGCTTTTTTACTACCGCATGTTTGGCGTCATAGCCAACATTGCATTAACCATCAATGTGGTTTTAATGATGGCATGTTTGTCATTGTTTGGCGCCACTTTAACCTTACCGGGTATCGCAGGTATCGTGTTAACAGTTGGTATGGCCGTAGATGCCAATGTCTTGATATTTGAACGGATCAAGGAAGAGATCCGAGAAGGAAATACCATACAAGGCAGTATTAAATCTGGTTATGACAAAGCGTTTTCAACCATTGCTGATGCCAATGTGACCACTTTAATTGCTGCGGTTGTGTTGTTTGCTTTTGGAACTGGGCCTATCAAAGGATTCGCAGTTACCTTGAGCATAGGCATCATGACTTCCATGTTTACAGCCATTGTTGTTTCCAGAGCCATGGTGAATTTGATCTATGGTCGCAAGAAACGTTTACAGTCTATAGCCATTTAAGGAGTTGAACATGAATTTATTAGCAAACATAAAATACGATTTCATGGGGCACCGCAAAATGGCTCTTCTGTTATCCATGACATTAATCATTGTCGCCTTTGGGTCATTGTTCTCACGCGGTTTAAACTTGGGTTTAGACTTCACAGGTGGCACAGTAGTGGTGGTCCATTTTGAAGAAGTTGTACAAATATCAGACGTCAGAGAGAATCTGGAGTCATCTGGTTTTAACAACATCGTAGTGAAAAATTTTGGTTCACCTCAAGACATTGAAATTACGGTACCGCCACAAGATGGCAATATGGCTGGTGTTGATGAAGCAAAGCTCAGTAATGACATGTTAGATGTGTTGAAATTATTGGATTCTTCTGCCTACATATCCAAAGCAGATTTTGTTGGCTCTCAAGTTGGCGATGAACTGGTCGAACAAGGTTCATTGGCCATGTTGTATGCCATTATGGGCATTCTTATCTATGTGACCATCCGATTTGAATGGCGTTTCTCATTGGGTGCCATTGCCGCTTTGTTGCATGATGTCATCATTACAGCTGGTGTGTTTTCAATTTGGCAGGTAGAATTCGATTTAACAGTTCTGGCTGCGTTATTGGCGGTGATTGGGTATTCCTTAAATGACACCATTGTGGTGTTTGATCGCATCAGGGAAAACTTCCGCAAAGGTCGTAAAACCACTACAGAACAAGTCATCAATAACTCAATTGGTCAAACTTTATCCAGAACAGTAATCACCTCGTTTACCACCATGTTGGTGTTGATTGCATTGTATGTATTTGGTGGTGAGTTGATCAATGGATTTGCTTTTGCTCTAATCGTCGGTGTGGTCGTTGGTACCTACTCATCTATCTTTGTAGCCAGTACCACCACTTTAGCCTTAGGTATCAGTCGTGAAGATTTGATCCCTGTAGAAAAAGAAGGTGCAAATTTGGACCACATTCCATAATTTAAGTGCCCATTTGAATGATTAAAAGCTCGATTTATTCGGGCTTTTTTTTTGACTGTTTTTACTGTCTAGACATTTCAGGCGAACCCCAGGCTGTTTGTAATACTTGGCAGATAGGCTAAATTGTGCTTAGTTGTGAAATTGAGATGCAATATAAGTGTACAAAAATGACATTAAAATGTATATTAATTATGTCAGCCAATAAATAATAATACAGCAATCGAAAATAAAGGGGTGCAAAATGTTTAACTATTCACGAATGGGTTTTGTTATTTCACTGTTCATTGGCATGTCAGCCTGTCAATCAGTAGATAAGTCAGATCAACAACATAAATCTACTGTTGAAGTAGCTCAGCTTCAATCAGATTCAAATGAAGCAATCAATCATTATGTACCCTTTCCTGAAGGCTATGGTTACATGCAAAACTTGCCACAGTTACAAGCGGCAACTGATGCAGGCGATAGCATCATTATCCGACAACATGCTTGGGGTTTATGGGCAGGCATCATGCAGCCAGATGAACAATCAGGGTGGCCTTTGTGGTACTCATGGCCAAACACTCATGGTGCATTTTCTTTGAATACAGATGATTTAAGCATCAACAAGAAGGGCACTAAAACGGTCAAAAAATCTACAGCCAAAGTGCAAAAACATGGCACTTCTCTAAAACAGATCAATCAGAATAATTTGAATTCTGCCCATGCGCCACCGGTCGATACACCAGCACCTACTTATCCAATACCTGCTGCAATAACCCAAAATTACCCCGATGCCATCTGTCATGACCATTCAGGTAATCCAACCATATGTGATGGAACAAATTTTGTTAATAATGGTGACATCATGATTGCCACTGAGTCACTCAGCTTAGAAGCCATGAACGATATTCGTCAAAATAAACTGTATTTAAAGTCTACCTTAAACCAAGCCCATACGGCAGGCGAGACTATGCTTGATGTGACTGATCGATTTATAGTGACCAAACATATGTATTGGCCGGTTAAAGCCAATGGTGTAACTGCTATTCCTGTGTGGAAGGATAATTATCCTGACTCATTTACTGGTTATGCAGGTTATGAATTTTGGGACACCTTGGTGGCAATTGAACCGAATAACCGTCAATCAATTGGACAAATCGTGCAAGGTGAATTTTTGTATCAGGTCTATGATCATTCAGGGACTCATCTTTTGCCAAGTGTGAGCGAAAAAGCACTTGTGTATGACATCAATGACTTTTATCACCACCAAGTAACGGCGTCAGATTGGGCAAATTTTGATGAAGCTGATAAGGCCATTATCAATGCGGCGAGTATTTGGGCCAATAACACCCGTTTTGCTGTTGGAGATTATTTAGTCTCTATTGCCATGCATGTAAATACCAAAGAACTTGAAAGTTGGACCTTACAAAGTGTTTGGTGGTCAGATGCTCCAAATCAAGGAGTTTATGCAGCCAACAGGCCTGTATTGCCTCAAGCAAAGGGGCCATGGCAGCACTACCTCCTCACTGATGCCTATGCAGTTCCAGCTGTTAATGGGCTGCTGGCAAAGGCTGTTAATCCTTATATTGAAGGTGTCATTCACCCCATTGCCACCAATTGTCGGAACTGTCATGTCAGAGCAGGGTGGCCACAAAGCCAAGCAAGTTATCAAAATCCTACCTGCCCAAATTTGTTGCTCGATTTAACCCCACAATCAGCGTGTTTAACTGGTATTACACTCAGTGATTACCTTTGGATCATTCCAGATCGGGCCCAATAAGGTAAATAAAAACTTTATTTGTAACAATTTAAAACCCGCCTCGTTATATGCACATAAATCCATGGCGGATAAAGCATTTAATTAGAGGTAAATTTATGAAAAAGTTAATGATGGTTTTAATTTTAAGTCTATGTTCAATGTCAATTTGGGCTGATGATTTTGATGATTTAGAAAATATTTTAGGCACTGAAGCAAAGGTCAAAATTACATTAGGTCCTGGTATGTTGGGTATGGCTAAAATGTTTGCTGCTGATGATGAAGAGGCACAAGCTGTGTTGTCAGGTTTGAATGATTTATCAATCAAGGTCTACGAATTAGACAATGC
>JBPOFV010000243.1:0-4293 GCA_051252335.1 Marinicella sp.
TCACAAGCCTTTACCATAGAAAGCGCTACTAAAATTTCACCACCATTGGTTTTTGATACCGATATAGTGAACCAAGGGTTAGAAAATTTTTCAGGGTTGAATTGGCAGATCGGAATTAAAAATGGGGCATTAAATTTCAGTGTTGAAAGTGCAGTCCATAACGGCACTGCAGAAGAATACAATAAATATGTAGACAACATCAAAAATTCAATTAGATTGCTTGAACGTTCAGTGAAATAAATCACACATGGTATAATCCGCCATTTAAAAAACACCGGTTGTATGAGCGAACTCAATATCGAATTTCCTAAAGAATCCACTGTACTAATGATTCCAGGTCCTGCAGGTCAAATCGAATGTTTGACTGCGCCACCTGAAGCTGATGCTGTTGACAAAAACCGAGTTGCTTTGATCTGTCACCCACATCCATTATATGGTGGAACCATGCGTAATAAAGTCACTCATATGTTAGAAAAAGCATTCCGTGACATGGGTGCACATACGGTGCGTTTTAACTTCAGAGGGGTTGGCGAATCTGGCGGTGTTTTTGATGACGGCGTGGGCGAAGCAGAAGACTTATTGGCAGTTTTTGAATGGGCCAAGACCGCCATGCCGCATTGTAAATTCTGGTTAGCCGGCTTTTCCTTTGGGTCCTATGTGGCCTTGCGCGCAGTACACGACATAAAACCAGAACAATTTGTCACTGTAGCTCCCCCTGTTGAACGTTATGATTACACTGAACTGTCGGCACCTGATTGTCCTTGGTTGGTCATTCAAGGTGATGAAGATGATGTGGTCAGTCCGCGAGCAGTTTATGAGTACGTTGAACAACAAAACCCCAAACCCCAACTGGTAACGATGAAAGCAGGTCACTTTTTTCATCGCCGCTTACTGGATCTCAAAGGTGCCGTTAAGAATGGCATTTTGCGCCAAGTCAATAATGACTAAAATCAATAGCTTGCAACAGTGAACAGCCCCAAAGAAAATTACCGGGCTGAAATTGATGCAGGCATCATTTGGCATGATGAATTACAAGCTATGGTGGTGAATGAATTTGATCGCTTATACCATGAACTCATCCAAGCAAAAACCAAACGATGGTTTTTTCAATCAGCAAACAAAACACCGCCCGGCATTTATATTTATGGTTCAGTAGGCCGAGGTAAAACCCACTTAATGGATTTATTTTATGACAGCTTACCTGAACACGTAGGAAAGCAACGCCAGCATTATCATGAATTTATGTTGTGGTTACATCATGAACTACGTCACCAAGGTGAAATCCAAGATCCTCTTGATTCAATTTGTAAAAGTTTAGCCAAAAAGGTTCAAGTACTGTGTTTGGATGAATTTTTAGTCAATGACATCGCCAATGCCATGCTCTTAGCTGGCATGCTAGAGGCATTCAGTCAATACGGAATCGGTTTGGTAACAACTTCAAATGTCAGGCCCGATAACTTATACAAAGACGGGTTACAAAGAGCAAAATTCTTACCAGCCATAGATTGGATCAATAAAAACATGCAAGTCATGCACTTAGATGGCCAACATGATTACCGTCAACAAGACGAAGAACAACATGAAAATTGGTATTACCCCATCAATGACTCCAGTATATTTCACTTAAAAGATTGTTTTAAGCAATTAATCAATGATCATCAAACATCTCATAATGATTGGGTTATCAATGACCGAAAATTAGCTGTTATCAATTCCAGTAACCGCATACTTTGGGCTGATTTTGAGGCCTTATGTCAACAGGCTCGTCACGCATCTGATTACATCGAAATCGCCAGAAAAGTTGATACGCTCATCATTCAAGGTATACCAAACATGGCTGCTAACGAAGACAATGCAGCACGCCGTTTCATCACTTTAATCGATGTGATGTATGAACATGATGTAAAAATCATTGCTCAGGCAGCTGGTCACTATAAAACCATATACCGTGGACAAAAAATGACGTTTGAATTTGAACGCGCAGCTTCCAGGCTGGCAGAATTGCTGATTTAACCATTTTCGACAAAAAAATACACCTGCTCACCAGGCCTTATTTGAGCCAATTTATGTAATTCGGCTTGGTTAACCACCAAAATTCTGGGATAGCCACCTGTGGTTTGGGCGTCTTGCATGGCCAATATGGTTTGACCATTGGGCGTGACTTGTAAACCGCCTGCCACTAAACCTGAGCTATTCATATGAAAACCTTTGGGGTATTTGATCGCAGTTGATGCTAATCGAAAGCCTTGTCTACTACAATCCTTGGACAGCATATAGGCTTGACCATAAGCCTGTTTAGCCGCTTCAGGACTAAACTGATCAAACTCAGGTCCTGGCATGGCCCTGATGACATGTATTTGCTGTCCCTTGATTTTTTTCCAAGCAGGCTTTGATCGACCCAATACATGGCTTGGCTGACGTAAATTAATGCGGTCACCAACGTGAATCTGACGTCCAGATACCCCACCTAATTGGGCCACCACCAAAGTACTGACACTGCCTCCCACCTGAGGTATATCCAATCCACCGGCAACAGCCACATAGGCTCGCACACCTTGGATTAAGCGCATCATTTTAAATTCATCACCGGCTTGTAAATGAATTGCTTCATCGGTATTGATCTGCTGCCCATTAACCAAGCATGTAAATTCTGCTCCAGCGATAGCGATAGAACAGTTGATATCAGAAATGAATCCCATGCCAGTCCATGTCACTTCAAATAAGCCTTGATTGTAGTCATTACCGACCATGTAATTAGCCAACTGTGCGGCTGGTTTATCCATAAATCCCGATACGGGGACACCTAAATGAGCCCAATGATAACGCCCACTGTCTTGTATGGTGGTAAAACTACCTGCTTGGGTAATTTCAAGCCTCATAGTTGCTTCCATTGATCTTTAAATAGTTCAAGGCTGATGGCTTTGAATTGAACCCGATCTAAAGGATTGAGCTTCATGGGTTGCACCCTATTTTGCCAGTCTATAAAGTTCATGCTTGTGCGCCCTATCACTTGCCATCCACCTGGGCTTGACAATGCATACAAACCAGTTTGTTTACCTGCAATAGCCACACTACCAGCTGGCACTTGAATCTCTGGGGTGTCTTTTCTGGGCATATTTATTTGCTCAAGGTTACCATTCAAATAGGCAAACCCAGGTAAAAATCCCAACATAGCAATCACATAAGTGGGTTGGGTGTGCCATTCAATGAATTGTTCCACTTCAATTTGTAATTGGTCACATACATTAATCAGATCAGAGGCAACATCTGGATGGTAACAAACTGGAATTTCGTGGGTCTTTATCTCCAGCTGAGTCATGCTCAAATGTTCACATCGATCCATTATGACATCATGAACATGCCAATCAGGTTTGATCTCCCGGTTGAATACCAAAGTAAGGTTATCGGCTGCAGGAATTACATTGATCAGATGCTCTAAAGGTTGATCTATGAATGCCTGGCATAACGAATGAATCCCAGCCAAAAGTTGTTTGGATTGTGCAAAACGAACGAGAATGGCACAGTCACCATTGGCAATGATACTGGCAATTTTTAAGCCTGACATGATGGTTGTGATGACTGAATCAAAATCCCTGCTTGTTTCAGGCCTGCATACAATATTTTCGCGGCAGCTGCAGCATTTTTATGGTCTCCGTGTAAGCACAAAGTTTGGATACTTAGTTTTAACCTTTGCCCTGTAACCGCTTCTATTTCACCCACTTGTATCATTTGAATTGCACGTTTGAGCATCATTATTGGGTCAGCAATTAAGGCACCAACTGCCGACCGATCAACCAAAGTTCTTTGAGCTGTATAACCACGGTCAACAAACCCTTCGGCCACAAAGTTCAAGCCCATTTCTGTGGCTGCCTTGGCAGTCATTGAGTGAGCCAATCCATAGAATGACAACTTGTCATCTAAGTTTGCAACAGTTTCAAGCAACAACACAGACAATTCATAATTCAGAGCTGCCTGGTTATACAATGCACCATGAGGTTTTACATGACTTAACTGACCACCTTGTGCTTCTACAGCAGACTTTACGACCCTTATTTGCTCTTCGACATGCAACTTTAATTCATGCGGCTTTAGATGCATCACCTGTCGGCCAAAATTCGCTCTATCGGGAAAAGATGGGTGCGCACCCACTTTGACGTTATTGGCCAATGCCATCGATGTGGTGTGATCGATAACTTTAAGATTACCTGCATGTGCCCCACAAGCCACGTTACATGAACTGATAAAGGGCATGATAGCCGCATCCTTGCGATCAGATGACACATCATCATATTC
>JBPOFV010000244.1:0-4281 GCA_051252335.1 Marinicella sp.
TTGTTTATTGACATCAAACCAATCTAAGGTAAATTCTGGAATCTGTAAACGACCTTCTTCTGTGGGTATAACAGCATATTTAATGACTTTTGATGAAATCAATTGTTGGCCATCCTGTCGAGTTAACGTGTCTGTTTTGTCTTGGTATATTTTTGCACCTTTGATGTCATCTAATTTCAAGTCTGGCAGCTGAGTTTCCGATAAACCCACTGCCGTTAAATCTATGGTTCGCGTTATTGGCTCACCCACTTGATAAGGTTTATTTTGTGACCAGCTTTGTTGCAACATGACTTGTTTGGCTGGTATCCAGTCCTTGTTCACAAATTCTTGCGGAATTTGTTTGATGTTCAATTCCAACATTTCTGAAACTTGTCGAATGGGTCTACCCCTTTGGAACATACCAAATGATTGTCTGCTGTTATCTGTGACTTCGCCTTCGAAGATCAATGGGTTTAAAGTCAATGGACCACTGTTTTCTGCGAAGACTGCATATTTTCTTTCTAAAACTTGATAGGTTTTGCCGTCCCTTTGGGTGGTGAAGTTTGCACCTTTGTTAATTTGCTGCACTATAACCCCATCTGCTCCAGGTTCGGTTAAGGCACCATTTTTTAAATTAATGGCATAGAGCAGTCTCACCGTAAGTAAAATTTCCTCTTGTACAAATGCAGTTGTTTTATTGGCCTCAATTTCTATGAATATATCGCCCTTAGCCTGGGCATTTGGGTCAGGTTTAGTGACATCAACTTTCAGTGTTTCGGTACGTTCACCATCCACCTCAATTGGGGGTATCAGATGTGAACCAAGGCCCTTAGGTACCAGCAAAACTTGCCATGTAGTCTGCGTAGTCATGTTGCCATTGACAATTTGTGTGGATGACGATTTGCCAGTCTGACCCACATGGAAAACCGGATCTAACAAGGTAAAATCTGGTTGGCTGTTGGTGTTTTTATCAGAGGTAATGGTCAAAGTGAACGATTCGCCCATAAAAATGTTTTGGCGATCGATTGTGGCCTTCAGTTCTGCTTGAGATGTGGTGACTCCGGTTAACCAAAGTACGGCCATCACTGCCATGAATCTAGTAAGAGATAAGGACATGAATTTACCAATCCTCCGTGGTTTGATTGTCATAACTTTCACCATCTTGATTGCGTTTGTGGTATTGATAAAGGAATTTTCTGCGCATCAGCCCACCTGGGTCATCTTTAATTCTTCTGAGCCATTGTTCCATGGCTTGTTTTTCTTCAGCATCCAGGGCTTTTTCTTCAGGGGTTAATTCGATTTCCTGTTCTGCTTGTTGTTCAGCTTCAGACTGTTGATCTTGTTGTTCTTGGTTTTGTTCTTCAGATTCTTGTTGTTCAGCTTCAGACTGTTGATCCTGTTGAGCTTGCTGCTGTTGTTCTTGTTTTTCCTGCTCAGAACTTTCTTGCTTGTTTTGATCTTGTTGTGAATCTTGGTTTTCTTGGTTCTCTTGATTTTCCTGGCTTTCCTGGTTTTCCTGATTCTCTTGGTTTTCCTGGTTTTGTTGTTCTTGTTGCTGTTGTTGTGCTTGTTCTACAATTTGTTTGTTGTACAAAGTATCCTCATCAGCAGGATCAAAGGTCAAAGCTTGGTCATAACTTTTTAAGGCACCTTCATAATCACCGGCCTGGGCCAATGCATTTCCACGGTTGTAGAAATCTTGTAGGTTTTGACCTGATTCTGGATATAGATGCGTAGCTGCTTTAAAATCTTGCTTTTTATATGCGGCGGCGGCTTTGATTTGTTGGTCTTGTGCTTGGTTGTATGCAGCTTCAGGCGCGGATTCTAATTGTTTAAATGCTTGTTGGTCTTGATTCAACCACAAATCATCCCATGACAACGCTAAACTTGGATCGCTGTTCAATATAAAACCCAAACAAAGCACCATTAATAGGCCTCTGCGGTATAACAATGCCAACATAGGGATCAATAAAAATACCAGCAACGGACCATCATCAATAAAGTTCTCACCACCTAATTCATCCGCTGATGTTTGATCATCTTGCTCTGGGTTAATTTCATAAAGTAAATCCTCAGAGATGCTATTTGACAGTACATTGAATCGTCCTTGGCCAATTCTTGCTGCCTCTTGTAAGCTTGAATAATCCACTTGAGGAATGACAATTTGGCCTTTCAAATCCTTTAAAAACCCTTGGTTGGTTGGAATGGGAGCCCCTTCAGCAGTACCCACAGCCAGCACATGCACTGTCACACCATTGTCTTGTACAGTAGCCAGATAATCCTCAGTCTTATACATGTCGATGCTGTCGGTAACCAGTAGAATTTGGCCTTTATTGACCCCAGCTTGTGACAGCAAATCAGTGGACTTTTCCAAGGCTGCCACCGTATTAGTCCCAGAAACAGGCATGATACTGGGATCAAGTACATCTAACAATGAAACTATGGTATCGGTGTCATTGGTCAAAGGTGTAACCACAAAAGCATCACCTGAGTAGACAACCAAGGCAGTTTGTCCATCCTTGCGATTTTCTAACAAATCTTGAATTTTGAATTTAGCTCGTTGTAAGCGGGATGGTTTCAAGTCATCTGACAACATACTTTTTGAAACGTCCAGGGCCACAATCAACGCAGATTGGTTTTTTACCATCGGTACTGGCATTTGGCGTGCTGCAGGTCCTGCTAAAGCCAAAACAGTGATCCATGCAATTGGCCAATAAAGCCAAGTCCATTTAGTGGCTTTGGAGCTGGCTTGAATCTGCATGGCTTGGAGTAACTCAGGATCACAACTTTGTTGCCAACCATCTTGTCGACTGGTGTTATTCATCCAAAAATACAACAACACACTCGCAGGGATAATCAGCCATAACATATGAGGCCGCAAAAAATGAAATGATGACCAAACGAACTCTTCCATCACTGTAATCGCCTCACCCACAATGTCATAAACAAAGCCAACAATGATGCCAACAAAGGCCAAAAAAACAATTCATCAGTCGGCCGATAAAACTGTTCTTCTTCTGCCAACGGCTCCAGTTCATTTAAGATGTCATAAATCTGTTCGAGTTCATTGGTGTCTCGTGCTCTGAAATATTTGCCTTCAGTAATCGCTGCAATTCTGCGCAATGAAGCCTCATCTAAATCTGAAGATGGATTGATGCGGCGCTTACCACCAAAAAAACTGTTGACTACCAATTCATCAGCACCAACTCCAATGGTATATATTTTAAGTTCTTCCGCTCTGGCCAGTTCAGCAGCTTTTAATGGCTCTATGGCCCCTGCGGTATTCTGACCATCAGTCAAGACGATAAGTACACGATTACTGTCTTCGGTTTCACGCGCTTTCTTTACCGCCAAACCAATAGAGTCGCCAATGGCAGTTGATTTTCCTGCCAAGCCAATAGCAGCTTCGTAAAGCAAGGTTTTGACCGTTTTTCGATCAAAAGTTAAAGGCGCTTGTAAATAGGCATTTTCACCAAATAAGATCAAACCAATTCGATCTCCAACTCGTCGATCAATGAAGTCACCAGCTACTTTTTTAACTGCCGTTAAACGATCAACTGCCTGGCCGCTGATTTGCATGTCTTTTTGTTCCATACTGCCTGAGATATCGATGGCCAACATCAGATCTCTGCCTTCAACTGGTAATGGAATGGGTTCTCCTATCCATTGGGGCCTGCTGGCAGCCACAATCAACAATATCCATGGCAACCAATTCAGCCAGTTGGCACGCTGATGATGCTCGCCTTTTTTGGCACTGAATAAATCATTCAAAAATGGTGCTTCAATGGTGGTTATGCTGGCCTGTCTGACTCGAGGCAAGGCTTTGATTAACCATGGCAATGGCAATACAATAAACACCCAAGGCCAAAAAACACTATACATGACCAGGCTCCAACACGGTTTCTGGCTTCATCACTTGTTGCTTTATAAATAACCGGGTAGTTTTAAGCAACTGATTTGCATCATATTCATAATCAGCCTGGAAAACACCGACTGTTAAGGCAGCTTCAAAGTCTGCAAAAGATCCTGACTTACTGTACTGGTTTAAATAATTAATCCAAGCGTTTCCTGCTAAGCTTGTGGCCGAATCATGCTGTATTTGAAATTTAATGAAGCGCCTTAAAAAAGTTGAGACATCAGTTAAAAACTTCTGACTGTCTTTCGATTGTCTATAGTCGAACTCAAGCTGCGATAACTGTTCATCAATTTCAATCCATCGATTTTTCTTTTGTCTGTACTTGTACCACTTGACACTCAACCAAATTACCAGCAGTAAGAGTACGGTAATCAACACCCACCAAC
>JBPOFV010000245.1:0-4263 GCA_051252335.1 Marinicella sp.
GAACATGAACATGTCCCCATTGATTTCCATATTTCTCCTGAGCAACTGGTAACCAGACACATCAAAGGATTGATCGAATATTCTGGGGCCTTACAGGTTATGGATTTTGCCCAGGGTCTGGCACAACTGGTCACCATTAAAGTCAAGAAAAATGGTCCTTTGGTGGATCAACAACTGCGCGAATTCAGCCATTTGTTGCCTGAAGGTGTAGATGCCAGGGTGGCTGCCATCTTTCGAAATAACAAATCGGTTTTTCCTGATGGTGATACGGTACTGAAAGCGAATGATGTATTGTTTTTTCTGGCAGCCAGAAAGCACGTCAGCAAAATCATGGAATCCTGGCAAAAATCTGACAAAACAAACTACAAAATCATTTTGGCTGGTGGCGGCAACATTGGGTTTAACTTGGCCAAAGCTTTAGAACGAGAGCACTCAGTCAAAATTATCGAATACAACAAAACCAGAGCTCGCTTTATTGCTGAGGAGTTAACCAAGGCTTTGGTCATACGAGGTGACTGTACCTCTGAAGAACTATTGAATGAGGAAAACATCAATCACACCGATATCTTTTGTGCCTTGACCAATGATGACCAAGCCAATTTACTTTCTGCTTTGATGGCGAAGAAAATGGGGGCAAAAAAAGTGTTAACTCTGATTAATAAACAAAACTACGCACAATTAATCGAGAAGGACACCATTGATATAGCCATTTCACCGCAGCACATTACCATGGGTGGCATCTTGGCACATGTTCGCGGTGATTATACGGCCAGAGTCCATTCATTACGCTCTGGGGCAGCTGAAGCCATTGAAGTGGAAGTCACTGGCGACAGTTCATCATCAAAAGTCGTGGGCAAAATGATTCAAGACATTAATTTACCTCCAGGCTGTAACATCGGTGGTTTGATTCGACAGGACCAAGTCATGATGGCTCACAGAACGGTGGTGATCGAGAATAAAGATCATCTCATCATGTTTGTAACTGATAAGCGAAACATCAACGATTTAAAACGCTTATTTGAAGTCGACGCTTCGTTTTTGTAATCCAATGAACCCCAGACTCATTGCAAAAATCATCGGCTTGTTATTACTGGTTTCCAGTTTTATGATGTTACCACCTGCATTGGTGGGTTATATTTATGGTGATGGAGATGTTTGGCCATTTATTGAAGGGTTTGCTACCTTAGCCATCATCGGCGCATTCCCCTTTATTCTTTACCGAAACATACATGCTGAATTAAAAATCCGCAGTGGATTTTTGGTGGTTGGCGCCTCATGGTTGATTGTTGGCTTGGCAGGATCATTGCCTTTATTTTTATCCAACCACATGAATTTGTCCGTAACCGATGCCATATTCGAGTCCATTTCCGGGTTAACCACAACGGGTGCAACCATCCTCACCAACATTGACGAATTACCTCATTCGATCAAATATTATCGCCAACAACTGCAGTGGTTTGGTGGCATGGGCATCATTGTATTGGCAGTGGCTGTTTTACCCATGCTCAGAATTGGTGGTATGCAGATCTTCAGAGCAGAAACACCTGGCCCAATGAAAGACCAGAAGCTTACCCCAAGAATCACCGAAACAGCCAAAGCATTGTGGTACATTTATTTAGGCATCACTGTGATGTGTACCTTGAGTTATTACATGGCAGGTATGAATATGTTTGATGCCATATGTCATGCCTTTTCGACCATCTCAATTGGTGGTTTCTCAACTTATAATGATTCCATGGGTTATTTCAATAACTCACTCATTGAAATGATTGCCGTGATTTTTATGATCATTGCGGGCATCAACTTTGCTTCACATTTTTTGGCATGGAAATCAGCCTCAATACGCACCTACTTATTGGATACAGAAGTCAAAGTATTTATCGGATTCTTGGCCGTGGCTGCAGCCATAACTTCATTCCAGTTATACGTTTCAGGCACTTCCGGATCATTGTATGAGTCCATTCGCCAAGGAACATTCCAAGCAGTTTCTGTTGGAACCACCACTGGTTTCACCACAGAAGCCTATTATTTATGGCCAGGTGCACTGCCCTTGTTGTTAATCTTATTCAGTACAATCGGTGGTTGTGCAGGTTCAACTGGCGGTGGTTTTAAAGTGATTAGGATGATTTTATTATTTAAAATGAGCATGCGTGAATTGCATCGTTTGATTCATCCTCATGGTAAATACCTGGTTAAAATAAATGGTAAAACAGTAAATTATCGCGTTCTGGATTCGGTTTCTGCTTTCTTTGTTCAGTTCTTATTTCTGTTGTGTGTGTTTACCATTTTATTGGCCGGATTTGGTGAGAATTTAACCACTGCTTTTTCATCCTCATTGGCCTGCCTGACTAATTTAGGTCCTGCTTTGGGTGATGCCGGTGCACATTATGCCAACGTATCAGATGGGGCCAAAACCGTGTTATCCATCGCCATGATTTTCGGCCGACTTGAGCTGTTCACTTTATTCATCCTATTGATTCCTGCTTATTGGGAATTTTAATCTCCAGATCGAGCAAATACAGCGACAGTCACGCGTTCAACACCCGACTTCCTTAAACACATTGTGATGGATCTTAAGGTCTGACCTGTAGTCATCACATCGTCTAATACAATCACATGTGGAATCTTTTGTGCTTCAGCAACAGCAAATGCTGAGCGCACATTTGCCGATCTTTGCTTTTCAGGTAATTCTGCTTGCATGGCTGTGTCTTTGATTCTGAATAACAGCTTGTCAATGATGGGGCGATTTTGTTTTTGGCCAATAATCCTTGCCACTTCATAGGCCTGATTATATCCACGTGACTTCAATCGAGTAGGATGCAAAGGCACGGGTATGATGGGTATGGATTGTTCATATTCGCTGAGAGGCTTTAACAAACATTCTGCCATTAACCTGGCTCGATCCATGCGATCCCCAAACTTCAGTTGTTGCACCCATGTGCTCATAGGAGGCTCATACAGGGTAGCACAAATGGTTGTTGAAAATGCGGGCGGATCGCTGCGGCATTCTCCACATATCCCATTGGAAGTATTCAAAGGTTTGGCACATTTTAAACACGGATTTTTTGGCGGATGTAATAAAGTTTGGCAGCCATCACACAATGCATGGTTACTGTGAACCTGACAAACCACACAACGTCTCATGAATACATAAACTGAGGTGTTTGGGTAAACAAAATTCTCTTACTCAGTGGCTAATTTAGCCGCTTCAGCCAAGTCCACACTCACCATTCGGGAAACACCGGGTTCACGCATGGTTACTCCCATCAATTGATTGGCAATTTCCATGGTAACTTTGTTGTGCGAAACAAACAGAAACTGAACCTTTTCTGACATTTCTTCGACCATCGATGAAAACCGACTGACGTTGGCATCATCTAATGGTGCATCAACTTCATCCAACATACAAAATGGTGCTGGATTCAAATTAAAAATGGCAAACACCAATGAGACTGCCGTCAAGGCTTTCTCACCCCCTGAAAGCAATTGAATGCTGGAAACCCTTTTACCTGGAGGGCTGGCCATGATTGATACTCCGGTGGTAAGTAAATCATTTCCTGTTAATTCAAGATAGGCGTGGCCACCACCAAATAACCGTGGAAATAATTGCTTGATATTGGTGTTGACCGCTTCAAATGTTTCTTTGAACAAGGTGCGGGTGTCTTTATCAATTCGCGCAATGGCACTTTCCAAGGTATTCAGTGCTTGTTCTAAGTCATCATTCTGTTCATCTAAATATTGTTTGCGTTTAGACTCCTCTTCAAACTCTTCAATAGCAGCCAGATTGACCGGTTCTAAGCGTACAATGTTGCGATGCAATCTTTCAGTTTGTTGTTCTTTTTTCTCCACCACATCTGTCAATGTTTCGCTAGCAATTTCACCCATGCCTGCCAATAAGTCAGCTGCTACATGACCTTGGTCAGCCAACTGTTCTGCAAAACCGTTGGCCCGCAGTTCATTGGATTGAAGGGCCAGCTTCGCCGCTTCCAATGCACTCCTGGCTTCATCAATATGTTGTTGGTGTTGATGTCGGAGCCTTTCTAACTCATCTAATTTTGTCTGCGAGGCCATGACTTGCTGGCGCATCGCATCGCGATCTTTTTCGGTACCCAATCGCTGGCTGATAAGACCGTCTAAGGCTTGTTTCTGTCCTTCTATTGGATCTAAGTCTTCACTGAGTTGTTTCAGTAAATCATCTTTCCTGTTGGCAAAATCTTGAACCGATTGTTGGGTTCGACCAATGTTTTGTTGCAACGACTCAAT
>JBPOFV010000246.1:0-4242 GCA_051252335.1 Marinicella sp.
TTTGTTTGCCTTATTTGACACGCAGGCTGAAGTGATTCCTGAAGCCAAAGCCTATTTACACGCACTGGCATGGGGTGTTTTACCTTTGTCATTCTTTGTATCATTCCGCTATTTGGCCGATGGGTTGTCGATCACCAAAACCACCATGTATGTCAGCTTTTTGGGTTTGTTGATGAACATTCCGCTGAACTACATTTTGATGTTTGGCAAATTGGGATTCCCAGCTTTGGGGGCTCAGGGTTGTGGTTATGCAACAGCCACCGTCTTAGCCATTCAAATGCTGGCTTATATCATCATCACTCATAAACATAAAGTCATTGGCTCATACCAGATTTTCAGTCAATTCGATCGACCAGATTGGTCAGAAATATGGAGCTTTTTTCGTTTGGGTTTTCCAGTCGGCATGTCGATGTTTGCAGAAGTGGGATTTTTCGCCATCATCACTTTGCTGGCCTCTTCATTGGCCACTGAAACAGTGGCGGCCCATCAAATCGCACTGAACTTTTCATCCCTGTTATTTATGGTACCACTGGGCTTATCCATGGGCATCACCATACGCGTGGGCAATGCTGTTGGACGCAATAACCCAACAGACATCAAAAATGCCGGATTCTATGGCATTGCCATGGTATTGGTGACACAAATAATTGCCGCTTCTGTCACCGTTTTGTTTGCCGCTCAAATCGTTGGACTCTATACCTCAGATGAGGCGGTTGCCACCATTGCCATCAGCTTATTGTTCTATGCGGCAGTGTTCCAACTTTCTGATGGCATACAAGTCGCTGCCGCTGGTGCTTTGCGAGGTATTAAGGACATGAATTTCATCATGCTCAGTAACATATTTTCATTTTGGGCATTGGGTTTTGTGGCTTCCTGGTACCTCTGTTTCGAACTGGGTTTGGGTGCCGAAGGATTGTGGATGGGCATCATCGTAGGATTAACAGCTGCGGCCATCTTAAACACCCTGCGCTTTAAGTACAAAAGCCGAGCAAAAGTTTAAACTTATTCACAATTTTTTCAAGCAATTGGCAGTAAACTAACGACCACAACTTGAGCAAAAATTAAAGAGAATTTGCTAAGTCATTGATATTGCGTAGGGGGAAAAATTTAAACCAATTTTATCCTTGCCAGCGACTGAAAAAGTAAGATATTATCGTCGTGAAGAGAGAGAAGTTCGGGGAGACAATTGGGTTATTTAAAGTGACTCAACCTTACTATTAAGCCATCAACTATTCAGCGAGTGATATGCAGCATACAGATCAACAGGAAAGCCAAGCCAGCAGCGTTCAAGGGACAGAACCTAAAACCCAAAAATCAGACACCAGTGAAACCAACAACCCAAACTCCCGATTCAAAGTAATCAGGCGGAATGGTAAGGTCACTGCGTTTGATCAATCTAAAATACAAGTTGCCATGACCAAAGCATTCTTAGCTGTAGAAGGTGGTCAAGCAGCCGCATCTCGTCGCATCAGAGAAACTGTTGATAAACTATGCGATCAAGTCTTCTATGCTTTGTTCAGACACATGGAAGATGGTGGCACAGTTCACATCGAAGACATTCAAGATCAAGTCGAATTGTCCATGATGCGAGCTGGAGAGCACAAAGCTGCGCGAAACTATGTCTTGTATCGTGAAAAACAAAACGAGAAAAGAGCGCGTGCCAAAGCCAAAGCAGAAAAAAATGAAGTGGCTCCAGTTGATCCACAAGATGAGTTGCATGTTATTGATGCTGAAGGCAACCGGAAACCATTGGACTTCGCCCGCATTGATACCTTGATTACTGAAGCCACTCGCGGCTTAAAAGGGGTCACCAAAGAAATGGTCGCCAAAGATGTGCGACGCAACTTATTTGATGGCATGGCCGAAGCTGATGTGAATGCTTCTTTGACGATGTCTGCACGGGTGTTGATTGAAAAAGACCCTAATTATTCACAAGTCACTGCACGCTTATTGATGGATGGCATCCGTTCTGAAGCCTTGAGCTTTATTTATGGTGAAAACAAATCAGCCACTCAAAAAGACATGCAAACTGTGTATCCAGATTACTTTGGTAAATACATCCAGCGTGGCGTAGAATTGAATTTACTGGATTCAGAATTGGCACGTTATGACTTAGATCGATTGTCTCAAGCCATTAAACCGGAACGTGATAAAAAATTCACTTACTTGGGTTTACAAACACTGTTCGATCGTTATTTTATTCACATGGGTAAAACTCGCATCGAATTACCACAAGCGTTTTTCATGCGTGTCTCGATGGGACTGGCTATCAATGAAATTGATCGCGAAGCCAGAGCCATTGAATTTTATGACTTACTGAGTTCATTTGACTTCATGAGCTCAACCCCAACCTTATTTAACTCAGGCACATTACGTCCACAGCTTTCAAGCTGTTATTTGACCACAGTTCCTGATGACCTGGATGGTATTTTCAGTGCCATCAAAGATGATGCGATGCTGTCTAAATACGCAGGTGGTTTAGGTAATGATTGGTCTCGTGTTCGTGGTTTAGGTTCACACATCAAAGGCACCAACGGTGAATCACAAGGTGTGGTACCGTTTCTTAAAGTCGCCAATGACACTGCCGTTGCTGTAAACCAAGGTGGAAAACGCAAAGGCGCGATGTGTGCCTATTTAGAAACTTGGCACATTGATATGGAAGAGTTTTTAGAGTTACGTAAGAACACCGGTGATGATCGCCGCCGCACGCATGACATGAACACCGCTAACTGGATTCCAGATTTATTCATGGAACGTGTGGCTAAAAACGAATCATGGACATTGTTCTCACCTGAAGAAGCTCCAGAACTGCATGAGTTATACGGCAAAGAATTTAAAGCCAAATATGAAGAGTACGAACAACAAGCTGCAGCTGGCAAGATCACCAACTTCAAGAAAGTGGAAGCCAATGATCTGTGGCGCAAGATGCTCAGCATGTTATTTGAAACAGGTCACCCATGGATGACTTTCAAAGACCCTTGTAACATCCGTTCACCACAACGTCATATCGGTGTGGTTCACTCGTCTAACTTATGTACAGAGATTACCCTGAATACTTCAGATGAAGAAATTGCGGTTTGTAATTTAGGTTCAGTTAATTTACCGCACCATGTGAATGACAAAGGTATAGATCACAAGAAATTGAAGAAAACCATCACCACAGCCATGCGCATGCTGGACAATGTGATCGATTACAACTTCTATTCAGTACCACAAGCCAGACGTTCAAACCTACGTCACCGTCCAGTTGGATTGGGTTTAATGGGATTCCAAGATGCGCTGTATATTCAGGACATGGCCTATGCCACTGAAGAAGCCATCAATTTCGCTGACAACACCATGGAAGCCGTGTCTTATTATGCGATCAACGCTTCAAGTGACTTGGCTGAGGAACGCGGTACATACCCGTCATATCAAGGTTCATTGTGGTCACAAGGTATCTTACCAATTGATTCAGTTGAATTACTGAAAAAAGAACGTGGCCAATTCATCGAACAAGACCAAAGTGTTAGCATGGATTGGGATGACTTAAGAGAAAAAGTCAAAACCCAAGGCATGCGTAATTCAAACACCATGGCCATTGCACCGACCGCAACCATTTCGAACATCTCGGGTGTTTCACAATCGGTTGAACCGGTTTATCAAAACTTATTCGTTAAATCCAACCTCTCAGGTGAGTTCACAGTCATCAACCCTTACTTGGTTGCAGATTTGAAAGAATTGGACTTGTGGGATGATGTGATGGTTAATGACTTGAAATATTTTGATGGCAGTGTACAGCCCATCGATCGAGTACCAGATAACTTAAAAGCCAAATATGCCACTGCCTTCGAAGTAGATTCTCGTTGGTTGGTTGAAGCAGCATCAAGAAGACAAAAATGGATCGACCAAGGTCAGTCTCTTAACTTGTATATGGTTGAACCTTCAGGCAAGAAACTCGATTCTTTATATAAACTGGCGTGGGTTCGAGGTCTAAAAACCACTTATTACCTCCGCTCAATTGGTGCGACACATGTAGAGAAAAGTGTCGACTCCAGCTCAAATGTAGCACCGGCTGAAACGCAACCAGGATCGCAAGCACCATTGGCGTGCTCAATTCTTGATCCCGATTGTGAAGCCTGTCAATAAATAACAAAACCAGAAGGCTTATCATCTTAACAACAAGTTGATATGCCTTCTGGCGAGATAAAAATGTCCCGTGTGTGATGGGAATAAATTTTAGGCCGCTAAACGGTCTACAGA
>JBPOFV010000247.1:0-4241 GCA_051252335.1 Marinicella sp.
ACATACCGGTGACGTTGAAGCTTATTTGACCAAAGACTTATCGGCACAACTTGAACCATTGTGAACACCAAAAATGGGTACACAAGAAAACACGTTTAACAGTCAAATTGATGAGCCATTCATTGCATCGTCCGAAGATCAGGTTTTTGCTATATTAATGGTGCAAAGAAGGGCGTTTAACCTGCGTTGGCAACAAAACCTATGGATGAACAAAATTAAAACTGTTTTGCGCTATTTTGGATTATTGATTTGTTTGGTTGGCTTCATGGTTTTGCTGATGCCCCTTTTTAACTGGGTAGATTGGCGCTTTTCGGTTTGGCAGAGTGTGGCATTGGCTGGTCTTTTTTTTGTGGCATTGTGGTTTTTTATCAAACTCCCAATTTTGGAGGAAAAAGCCCAAAATTGGACCGATAAGTCCAGTCAAAAAAGCTGTCGAAAATTGGCGATTAAGTGTGTCAAACAAGCCAAAAGAATGTTGCCATTTGTCGCTCAATATGAAATCAAAGGGCGTTCAATTTCCTACTATAGGGCTAAAAACAACCATGATAACGGTGAACTAGAATGGCAATTTGTTTGGAACAGGAGCATGAACGCGTATGCCATTCAAGCTAAATCAGTGACGGTGTTTTTTAAAAAAGCCTCATCGATCATACCGAAAATCATAGTGTTGCATCAAGAGGCTGAAACCTTTGAACATATTTTAGAAAACAGAGGCATCACATTGGTTAAGCACGAAGAATAAAATCAGAAAAATGACTGAAAAAACCATCATATTTGGAAATTCTGGTTCAGGGAAATCGACCCTTGCCAAGAAATTACAGCAACAACACCAAGTTGCACATCTCGATTTAGACACACTGGCCTGGGAACCAACTGATCCACCGATTAGAAAGCTGGTTCATGTTTCAAAACAACTCTTAGACGAATTTATATCTGCACATAATGGCTGGGTGATAGAAGGTTGTTATGCTGATCTATTACATTTGGTGGCTCCTCAAGCGAACCAAGCCATATTTATGAATTTGTCTGTAAAACAGTGCCAACAAAATGCCAAAAACCGGTCATGGGAACCACACAAATATGAGAGCAAAGCGGCACAAGATTCGAATTTACCTATGTTGTTGGAGTGGATTGCTGCCTATGATACACGTGAAGATGAATTCTCATATGCAGCTCATGCTTCGTTGTATCAACAGTTTTCAGGTGCTAAACAACAAATAACTAAAAACCAAAATGAGCAAAGTATTAAGATATCCGAATGAGAACACAACATGATTTTGACCAAGCATTTCCTGTTCAAGTAAAACTACCTGTGCAATGGGGAGACATGGATGCTTTTGGCCATGTTAATAACACCGTCTATTTTAAATTTTTTGAAACAGCCAGACTGGCTTATTTCAATGCCATAGGCGTGATGGAAGACATGCAGGAACAACAGTTAGGACCGATTTTGGCAGAGACTAATGCTCAATTCAAACGGGCTTTGGTTTACCCAGATAAAGTCATTGTAGGCGCCAGTATATTAGAGAATCATGAATTTGGTTTTTTGATGCGGTATGGAATTTACAGCGAAAAGCAACAAACAGTAACCACTTTGGGCACAGGTCGGATTGTGATGGTTGATTACAACAGCAATCAAAAAGTAAAACCATCGGCTAAACTCACACAAATGATCGCACAAGTGCAAAATCTAAAATGAAAGCCTTGGAGTTAAAAATTCCACCGGCTTTGTTGATGTTGTTGTTTGGTATGCTGATGGTGTTAATAGATCAGACCTTCCTGGGTATGAAACAAAATTGGTTGTGGCATGAGTGGATTGCCATCAGTCTATTTTTTGTCGCTGTGAGTTGTGTCTTGGCCGGAGTGATCAGTTTCCGCCGTGCACAAACCACAGTTGATCCCACCCAACCAGAAAAGGCTGCTACAGTAGTAACAACAGGCATATATAGAGTGTCTCGAAATCCGATGTACTTGGGTTTTTTGATGATGTTATTGGCTCTGGCGTTTAAATTATCCAATCCATTAACTGCGATCATGTTGCCACTGTTTGTGGTTTATATGAATATATTTCAAATTGGACCAGAAGAGCGGGTGCTCAAACAATTATTTGGTGATGCCTATCGAAACTATTTAAAACATGTTCGAAGGTGGCTATAGAGGACAATGCAATGATTGAGCTCACACCGGTGACAGAACAAGAATTTCCGGAAATTTTAAAACGTAGCATCCAAGGGTTTGGCCAAGAGTGTGTTGAGGTTGGACGTTGGGAAGAAAGCGAAGCCTATGAACAGGCTAAAACCATCATTGAGGGAGACTTACCTGAAGGTTTGAACACACCAGGAAACTTGTTTTTTCATTTGGTTGAAACCCAAGCTCAAAAAAACGTGGGGTATTTGTGGTTAGAAATCTTGGTGAAAGATAATTTACCCACTGTTTTTATTGCTGATATAGAAATATTCAAAAATTTTCGCAGGCAAGGTTATGCTTCTGAGGCTTTTAAAGCGGTCGAACGATTGGCTAAGGAAAAAGGTATTGGGCGTGTTTGTTTACATGTGTTTAAACACAACGAAGGTGCACTGGCTTTGTATGAAAAGTTGGGATTTAAGATCACAGGGTTGAACATGTTGAAAAACTTGTGATTACAGTCAGAATAGATGCTAAGCCCCAGCCATGGTTTTGGTAGGTGATTACCAGCCGCCACCGCCACCACCACCGCCACCGCCACCAGAAGAGCCACCAGATGAGCTACCTGATGAATAACTGCTTGATGATGAACTTGAACTGCCAGAAGAATAGGACCCAGAAGATGAGCTGCGGCTGGCACTGGGGATGACCGTCGCAGCCGCCACTGAGGTTTTTATTGATTGGCTCACACTGGCAGCAGAAAAACTGAAATCACTGCCTTTATTGTAGTCATTCTGATACCAAGCGGGTTGGTAGTTTGAACCTGCTGAGTCATTGGCAGTTTCGTTATCGGTTTGGATAATATCGGCGAATTTTTTGGCCCATTGATTTTCCAATCCCAATGCAACGGCATAGGGCAGTAAAGCTTCATAGTGTTCAATGGTTTTATCTGGAGGGTTCATCAAGTCTAAACGATGTTCTTCGGCCGACTTCATATACAGTTTAAGGCCATCAATTTGGTCTTTGATGCCTCGCCCAAAAATGGTTGGAGCACGCAGCAGAAACCCAAATAGAAAATTCATGGTTAATAAAAACATGGTAAAGAAAATCCAGGTTTGGTGAGCCACAAGGAAATGCCAGATTTGCAGATAGTTAGCTGCCAGAACCACCAACAAAAAGAAGGTCACTAAGATAGGCATTACCAGAAAGAAAGCCATGGCAACAGTGAGAAAAACACTGCTGGCCAACAGGATAAAAAAGAGGTCAAATGCTCCCAAAGTTTGGCTGTATATCAACAAAGTTACACAGAAAAAACAAATGAAACTGATGACCCAGCCCCATATGAGATAGAACCCATTGTCCATAAAACATTTTTTCTTATATTCATCTTTTAACACTGAAAAGAGTTTGTTTTTAGCTGCAATCAAATATGGATTTGGTTTTTTACTGATGGTAATTTCAGCTTGTTTGCCTTTGAATAATTTGTTTTTTATGGCTTGTTCACCCTTGGATAATTTGGCTAATTTTTTGGCCAGGACCTTTCTGATTCTGTAACGATTTTTTAATTGGGTGATCTTGATGTGTCCTTTAACAGCTAGGCTCAATAAGCCAGCAGTGAGGGTTTCATCACCGGTTGTTTCATTATCGATGTAACTGACGGCAGCTGGCGACAGGTTTTTGGGCGGATAAAAACGGGCCATGATAACACCTGGTTCAGGATCGCGACCATATCTATACCAAGCAGACAGGTAAAACCCTAAATAAAACAACACAACCACAAGGGCCAAAATCCAAACCATGTTTACTGCCAAAAATGCGGAAAGATCAAACGGTGGTGGGTTGAAAAGGCCTTTAGGAACTTGAATACCAATGGTTAGGCCTTGGTAAGGTTCTAACTTTTTGGTGGTTTCAAACCCAATGGTTTCATTGGTGTTGATGACTTTATAGTCGGTGTTTTGTTCACCCTGATAACCGGTCCATGCCTGTTGATCTAAGATTTGCTGTCTTGCCTGAGCGGGCAGATTGATGGTGACAGAGGCTTTGAGAATTGGAAATTCCCATCCGGTTCCTGTGACATTCCAATAAAATTCATCATACTCTGCAAAAAAACCAAGTTG
>JBPOFV010000248.1:0-4235 GCA_051252335.1 Marinicella sp.
TCAGAATGTTTGGAACCACTTTTGTTATGAGCCATTCTAAAAAAACCGATTTTCAAAGAAATAAACTCGCTCAAGCAATATCTTTGTTATTACAGTTATCAATGCCGCATTTTGTAGCCGCTGATACATATGAAGTCAGTAACCCAATAGATGATGGGACTGGTTTAATGTTAGGATCTTTAAGTGCTGCTATTCTCTCTGCCAATGAGAATCCTGGCTCAGATGTAATTCGTTTAAATACAGATGTTAAAGTCACAGGTGTGATGAAACGCTTGGTTGATTCTGATGTCAACATTGAAAGTGATTCAATCAGAAGAACCATAGATGGCGATAATCGGTTCCGTCCTCTATTTATCAAATCAGGCTTGGTAACAATTAGTCGCCTCAATATCATCAATGGTCTTGCCAAAGGCGGTGGTGCTGATAACACAGGTGCTGGCGGCGGTCTAGGCGGCGGCCTGTTTATCTATGACGGTACAGTCAATCTTGAATTCGTCGACTTTTTTAATAATGTTGCACAGTCTGGCCTGGTAGTAAACCATAGATATTCCGCTGGTGGAGGCATGTATGGACAAGGTCATCCACATGGTGGTGGTTTGTTTGCTAACAATGTCTATGGAGGTTATGGAAACTATCGAGATATAGATCCTCTTTTTGGTGAAGGTGGACAAGGGTTTTCGCTGATCAATCAGGATGGTGGTTTTGGTGGGGGCGGTGGATATTACTATAACAGTAATGGCAATGGTGGCAAAGGCGGTTTTGGCGGAGGAGGTGGTTTTGGTTATGACGGCAATGGTGGAGATGGTGGTTTTGGTGCTGGTGGCGGTGGCGTAGAATATGTCATTAACCAACAAGGCCAACCTGGTTATGGCGGCCATGGGTTAGAAGCAGCAGGAATGGGGGGCGCTGTATTCTTACGTACAGGCAACCTAAATTTAGAAAATGTTAGGTTTCTAAACAACCATGCTCGAGCTATTGGAGAAGCCAAAGGTTTAGGGGGTGCTCTATTTTTACTGCATACAACTGTTAACAGTAACGGTAATAATCAAGGGATGCCTACATCTTTGGGCCATGTAATAGGTTGTAGTGTTAATTTCGATGGGAATACTGCAACTGGAGATTCAGGAATCTCAAATAACAATGATGATTTATTTGATTTAAGCGACCTATACAATGTTTCTGGCGATTGTGAACAAGAGCTTGAAGTTTCTGGCAATAGTTATGTCATTAGCAATGGGTCAATGACAGTAGATGCAACTTCAGGTACAGATTTTGGCGGAATTGACATTCATTCTCAAAGTGATCAAATTTTTGAAATCAAAAACATGGGTGGTATGGACTTAAATTTATCTGGCGAGCCAATTGTAGAAATAGTTGGTATAAACCCTTTGTCGTTCTCTATCAATGAATTGCCAACAAGAGTCATAGAGCCTGGACAATCTGATGAATTTCATTTGATATTCAACCCATCTACTGTTGGTTTAAAGACTGCAACTGTTCACATAGCAAATAATGATGTTGATGAGTATGATTTTAATTTCAAAGTGCATGGAGTGGCTCTAGGCGCCGAAATTACTGTTTCAAATTCTGGAATTAACATTGTTAATGGTGACTCCACACCTATGTTGAGCAATGGGACCTATTTTGGTGCGAGCAGTGGCGAACAATCGTTTACTATTTTTAATGATGGCATAGTCCCATTGGAATTAGTTGGCAGCAGTCCAATCAGAATATTGGGTGATGATGCCGATTATTTTTCTATATCAGCACAACCGAGCTCACAAATAATCGCAGTTGGAGAATCTACTCAATTCACAGTATCCTACTCGGCATCACAACCGGGTTTTAAAAAAGTTAAATTAAACATAAGAAGCAATGATGTTAATGACGGTTCATTTGGATTCATGATTGCTGGTGGTAAAGATGTGGGCGATTTTGTGGTTGATCAATCAGAGGATGATGGAACTGGGTTGGTTCCAAATACATTGAGCTGGTCAATACTTCAAGCAAACTTAAGCCCAGGGCCTCAGATAATAACCCTTGAAAATGATGTCAAGATTACTGGGGTCATGAAACGGTTGGTAGATTCAGATGTCACCATCAAGAGTTCAGGCAGAATCGTTGATATAGACGGTGATAATCGCTATCGGCCGTTGTTTATTAAGTCAGGCCAAGTTGTAATCACTAGATTGAATTTTATTGATGGAAAAGCCAAAGGAGGAGGCAAGAGTCACTCAAGCACTTGGCACGATGGTAGTGGTGGAGCAGGCATGGGCGGCAGTGTATTTATGTATGATGGACAAGTGATGTTGAGTGGGGTTAAGTTTTTCAGTTCAAAAGCATCTGCTTCAAATACCAGTGTAAATGGTAAAAGTGGTGGCGGCATGTTTTATGACGGTGAAAGAGACGAACATGGAGGTGGTTTGTTTGAGGAAACGACCTCGAATTGTTCTTATGGAGGTTATGGAAGGTATCAAAACAATGACCCCAATTTTGGCATGGGAGGCGGTCGATTTCCTTGTAGCAGCCAAGCTGGATTTGGTGGCGGAGGTAGCTATGACTACACGTATGAAGGAGGTAGTGCCGTTGGCGGAAATGGAGGCTTCGGGGGTGGTGGCGGAGGCGCTTATTCGTATTATTATTCAAATACTCCTGGTAATGGAGGGTTTGGTGGTGGCGGTGGAGTACCTGGTTATGGAGCCAGTGGAATTGGCGCTGCGATGGGAGGTGCAATTTTTGTCAGGTCAGGTCAATTAGAAATGAGTCATGTTCAAATGTTGGATAATGAAGCCTCCTCAAGAGGTGACTCAAAAGGATTAGGTGGTGCTATATTTATCATTCACACCCTTGAAAACCCTAACGGCAATAACCAAGGCATGCCGACCGTGTTACCAGTCGTCAGTGGTTGTAACATGACTTTTCAAAACAATGTTGCTGGCGATGATGTTGGTACTGTGTTTAACAATAATGATATTTTTGATCTGGCAGGCAGGTATACTGATTTAGATGAGTGCGAAGTTGAATTGGAATTTGATTTGATATATGAATCTGGATTTGAATAGTCTGGGATAGATTTGCTTATCGACTCACACCAATCTTGATCATGGCTTGGTTATTCTCAGCTGCTTGTGCTTGTTCGACAAAAACTTTTTCTGCGGCGATTCCTGCAGACTCTAATAGATAGTTTTTGATGCTGAGGTTTCTGGCATCTGTCAGAGCCTGAAATTGTTCAGGGCTGATGACTTGTTTTTGCACCAAGTCTTGCCACATCTTATTGTGATCATAAGCTGTTTCATTGGCATAAGTTGCTAGTTTTTCAGCGGAGATTTGTGCTTCCAACCATTGCATGACTTGTTCATTGCTGACATCGAACTCAGCGAATGGTGCCGTTTGCAATAACATAATTTGTTTCAATTCCTGTTCATCAAAACTGCTGTCAATGTGAGGGTTCAGTTGTAAATTCAATTCTGTTTTTTTTGCCATGATTTCAGCAATTTGATTGAGTTTGTTTTTCTCAGATTCTATCAACTCAGCACTGCCTGGATTGAATTGGATGTCGCTGAGGTTTGGATCTGGATTGGGGATAAGTTTCCCTAATAATTTAAATGGTGAGGCCACAATGCCTGTTATCAATTTAAACAAGGCTTTACCAATCAATCCACCATAACTGAATTCTGGATCATCGATATTACCTGACACCGGCAAATCAATTTTCATTTCACCCTTGCCATCACTGAGTAATGAAACAGCCAGCTTGAGAGGTAATTGAACTGCATCGGGTGAATCTGTTTTATTGCCGAATTTCAATTGTTTGAATAACATGTTATTTTTGCCAATCAATTCATGCTGGTTCAAACTGTAATCCAGTTCAAGATTTAATTTGCCGCCATTGATTGGAAAAGCCACATAGGATGCCGAATAGGGAGAAAAGGCCAGTAAATCCAAATCTTCGATCACCACTTTTAAATCGGTATAGGCGTCTGAACTGAGTGGGTTGATTTTTCCTTGGATGCTTAATGGTGAAAATTGATTGAATTTACCACTGATATTCACATCCGCTTTACTTAAAGATTCTGATGACAAGCCTTTGATTTGTCCATTCAGTTCGGTGATTTTGGTGCTGACAGTTGGTTCAACACTTTGGTCAATCAAAGCTGTGCTGGTGTCTTTGATGTTGATGGCACCCACTTTGATGACCCACTCTGAAGGTTCTTCAGGTTGGTGTTCAGCTGTAT
>JBPOFV010000249.1:0-4229 GCA_051252335.1 Marinicella sp.
GTCATTAACATGGCAATGGGATGTTGATTGCCTGCTTTGTCATGGCCCATCAAAACGCCATTGGCTTCATATCTTGAGGCCATTTCATTGTTAACTCCTAGCTCAATTTCGGTCCCTGAAAATTTCAATTGTCCATTGAATTGTGCGGTGGGTACAGCAACAGCAAAGGCCGATGAAAGATCACGCATAACGAGTTGACCATCCACTTCGCTTTTGGCAATGGTATGAACCTCCCATAATCCGTTGTTCATGGACTGAAAAGGCAGTTGTGATAAGTTAGCTATCATTTGCCCCGTACCGTCTGCTTTGAATTCAAGATCAGCATATTTTTCACCATTAGGTTGGCTGATATAGCCTTTCATTTGCATGGGTAGGTGACCTTGTTCAGCCAGCAATTCGGCTTTAACGGTTAAGGTGTCACCTGCTTGGTATAGCTGTTTTGCTGTTGTCATGGCCAGTCTATAAGGACTTTCAGGCTCTAACACATGAAGTACAAATTGCGCATCGCTTTGGGAGTTGTTCAACTTTAAGTGAAGTAGGCCTGGTTCATGGTTTACTTTCATGGCCAAGGTGTTTTCAGCAACAGGCATACCTAATTTATTCAACTGCTCACCAGTGGCCATGATTTCGGTCGAAATGGTCTTGGAGCCTTGAGTTAATTCAAGTTGACTGCTTTTAAGTTCAATATTTGTTTGCAGCGCGCTGAGTCTAATGACTGCAGATTTTGACCACACAGGAATATCAACGCCGGCGTTTAATTTATAACCATTGAAATCCATATAAAATGATTTAGATTCAGCGATGAAACCTTTGTTTTCATTGGTTTTTATTTCATCACCAATGAGGTTGATGTTGTACTGAACGGCGTCTGATTGCCATTGGTTTTTGTCAATGGTTTCACTTTGAGCTAAACTTTTTAAAGTTTTAACTTCAGGTGATTCAATCCATGAGATTTCGGCTTCTGCCATGCTCAATTGACTTACAGCAAGAAGGCTGAATGTCATGATAGTTTTATTGATTCGGGTATTCTTCATATTGTTTCTCCTTATTCTCACAGGTCATCTCTTAAAATACGATCCAGGTTGAAGCATTTTCTGCGACTCTGGTTGTGGCTTAATGGTTCACGTCCTGCAGTTCGTGAAGTGTCACGAAACCAGGTAACTCCAGCTCCTTCCTGTGAACTGCATTCTAAGAAGCCATCTGAACAAGAATTCAGCCATGCTTGGGTTATTTCCAACCCCAGATTCAACGAATAACCACCACAATATGAATCACCATCAAAAATTGAAGTTTCAACATCAGTACCCACGACATTGTAAAAAGTTTTGGGTAAACTTGGCCGCCCCGAAGTGCCTAATAAATAATTGTTGTTATAAAAATCCATCCATGAAGTTTGTTGCATTCTGACGGCATCACTCTGATAACCCAATAACCATCCCAAAGCCGATTCAAATACATTACCCTGCATAACGGCATTGGCTAACGGAGTGCCTTTAGATGATGGCGCCAGGGCATTGACCCACCTGATTTTACTGATGATATTTGGATATCGGCTGTCATAGGTTGGGTTTGACATAATCCAGCGAATTACATTACCTCCATTAGAGTGGGTGATAACTACCAAGTCGGTTATGTTTTTACTCGAGATGAAGCTGCTCAATTGTCCTGCTAAACAACCGGCTGCTCTAGAATCCCACATATATTGCTCGAAATCACAATTTATGACTACATAGTTACTGGAATTTGGCAGTCCTTGGCGGATTGAGTTGATGTTGTCCCATTGCCAGTAGTCGCTGGCTGCGTTGGTTTGATGCCCGGTGCCATGGACAAAGGCGACGCCGGTGTTGGCCAGTGTGCCGAATGACAGCACAGACAAAGCCATCATTAACATGATGCGATGTTTCATATTCTCTCCTCTTTATTTATTATTTTTAATTATTATTCAACACAGTAAAACGGTGTTGTCCTAATTATTTATCATATTACGCACATAAAATCAAACGTTTGTTTGAATTTGGTTGAAAATGGTTCAATGTTGATTGAAAAATAATTAATGAGGTAGCGGGAGTTGTTAGTGGGTATTTATGTGATTGGCCCAACACATGGTTCAGTAGATCAACTGATTACAATTGCTGAGTTAAACATCAATTAGGTATGGATAGAATTATTTACTGTCCAACCAATGCCAATAATACACCTGCGGCGACGGCTGAACCCAGTACGCCGGCCACATTAGGGCCCATGGCGTGCATCAAAAGGAAATTATGGGGATTGGCTTCTAAGCCAAGCTTGTTAGCCACACGGGCGGCCATGGGCACAGCAGAGACACCCGCTGCGCCTATCAGTGGATTGATGGGGTCTTTTGAAAGCTTGTTCATGATTTTGGCCATGATGACTCCGGTGGCTGTGCCAATCGAGAAGGCCACAATACCCAGGCCTAAAATGCCTAAAGTTTCTACATTGAGGAATTGACCCGCACTGAGCTTCGAACCTACACCTAAGCCTAAAAATATGGTGACTATATTAATCAATTCATTTTGTGCAGTTTTGTTTAAGCGCTCAACTACGCCTGATTCACGCATTAAATTACCGAAGCAAAACATACCGATCAAAGGTGTGGCTGCTGGCAGGAAGAATATGGTCAGTAATAAAACTGCCAATGGAAAAATAACTTTCTCAACTTTGGTCACATGTCGCAGTTGAACCATTTCTGTTTTACGTTCTTTTTCATTGGTCAAAGCACGCATGATAGGAGGTTGAATGATGGGCACCAGAGCCATATAGGAATAGGCGGCGACAGCAATTGCTCCTAACAAATCAGGGGCTAATTTAGATGCCAAAAATATTGCGGTTGGACCGTCTGCTCCCCCAATAATTGCGATAGCCGCGGCATCTTGGATGCTGAATTCGATTCCAGGAACAACATTCAATGCGATCGCACCAAATAGCGTGGTGAAGATACCAAATTGGGCTGCAGCGCCAAGTAACAACATTTTTGGGTTGGCGATCAACGCACCAAAGTCTGTCATGGCTCCAACACCCATAAAAATTAACAAAGGAAAGATGCCAGTATCGATGCCCGCATAATAAATGTAGTGCAATAGCCCACCGACTTCAGTGAAACCAGCCAAAGGAATGTTGGTTAATAAAGCACCAAAACCAATTGGCATCAATAACAAAGGTTCGAATTTTTTGACTATGGCTAAATAGAGCAGGCCCAGACCCACCACCATCATGACCACTTGTCCCCATTCAAAATGAGCCAAACCAGTTGATTGCCACAAGGTGTTTAAAACTTCCATAGAATTACCCGAAACTCAACAAAGTTTCGCCGACTTTGACTTGGTCGCCAGATTTAATGTGGATGGCTGATATGGTTCCAGTGATTGAAGACACCACCTCTGTTTCCATTTTCATGGCTTCAAGTACAATCAATACATCTCCTTCATTCACTTGGTCACCAACATTTACATTGATTTTAAAAATATTACCAGATAAGGGGGCGTCCAATGATTCTCCAACTGCTGATGGTGCCGGTGTACTGGTAGATTCTTGAACTTGTGCAATGACACCAGAAGGAGCCACTTGCACCTCATATGACTTGCCTTCAACTGTGACGGTGTAATTTTCTATTGCATTGTCGCTGGCTTGTTGTGGTGGTGCGGCCGGTTGGGTAGCTGGTGAATTTCCTGACTGTGGTGCTGGTTCAAAAGCATCTTTATTGTTTCTGTTTTTTAAGAATTTCAAACCTATTTGTGGGAACAGTGCATAGGTGAGTACATCATCAATAACGTCTTTGGCTAAAGTGATTTTTTCTTTCTTTGCAATATCAATAAGCTCTTGTGTTAATGTTTCTACTTCAGGTTTCAATAAGTCAGCGGGTCTACATGTAATCGCTTCAGCACCATCCAAAACCTGTGTTTGCAATTCCTTATTCACTTCAGCAGCTGTGGCACCATATTCACCTTTCAATACGCCGGCAGTTTCTTTGGTGATGCTTTTATACCGTTCACCCGTTAAAACATTTAACACGGCTTGAGTACCGACAATTTGTGAAGTCGGGGTAACCAGCGGTATAAAACCCAGGTCTTTTCTCACTTTTGGAATTTCAGTCAGTACAGCATTGAGTTTATCAGCGGCACCTTGTTCTTTGAGTTGGTTTTCCATGTTGGTGAGCATGCCACCTGGTACTTGAGCCGTTAATATCCTTGCATCAATACCTTTTAAAC
>JBPOFV010000250.1:0-4206 GCA_051252335.1 Marinicella sp.
ATTCCATTCACTGAGGAAAATTGGGAGATCCAAGCCAAAGCCCATGTCATCGAAAACTATGCGGGTGAAGATGCCATATACATACAAGCTGGCTCTGCGACATTGAAGAACACAACATTCTTAAATGGCACCATTGAGTTTGATGTATATTTAACCGAAAGACAAAGTTTTCCTGGAGTCAGGTTCAGAGCATTTGATGACAACAACATGGAATCGTTTTTTTTGCGGCCTCATTTGTCAGGTAAACCTGATGCCAATCAAGCTGTTTCCATGATCAATGGATTGACTGGTTTTCAGTTGTATTTTGGCGATCAATATTCCTTCAGTTATGACTACAATTTTGATGGTTGGACCCATGTTAAGTTGGTGGTCAATGACGACAAAGCACAAGTCTTTCTTGACCAGGCAAAAACCCCTCACCTGTCTTGGGTTCTTAAGCACAAACCCAGGGCGGGTAAGGTGGCTATTGGCGGTGGTTTTGCGCCGATGCATTATGCAAACTTCACCATCGATGAAAGTCAAACAGAACTAATTGATTTTGCCGTCAAAACCAAGCCATTGGTTGAAAACATCATTGAAAAATGGCAAATCTCAGATCAATTTGAAGAGTCAGAATTAATTGATTTAGAAGGGTTGCTCGAGCTTATTGAAGCCAGAACATGGGAAGGTACTGTTGACGTTGAAGACAACAGTGTTGCCAATATTTCTTGGGCTGCTTTGCGCTATGGCACGCCTGGAAATACCGTACTGGCAAAAATTAATATAAAGTCAAAATCAGATCAAGTCAAAATCTTTGAATTTGGTTACTCTGATCGAGCTGTTGCTATTTTAAACGGTGTGCCTATTTATAAAGGGACGACCAAATGGCGCACCAGAGATTATCGTTATTTAGGCACAGTTGGCTTATTTGATGCCATTTACCTCAATTTAAAAAAAGGTGACAATGAATTGGTCTTTGCTGTTTCAGAAGATTTTGGTGGCTGGGGAATCACTGGACGTTTCACCGACCCAAAAGGCTTAAAGGTCAAGCCTTAGCATTATTCATTTTAGAACAACTTTGTTCGCACCTACATAATTATCAGCTGACATTCTAAGTGCATATTGCATTATAATCTTCCTTTTGTTTGACATTTTGACATGCAATTTGAAGATTCTTTAGCCTTTGCCCATAGTCTGGACCAACAGGACTCTTTGGCTCATATGCGTGATTCATTTCATGTGCCTAAGATCAAAGGGACCGACCGGGAAGAGGTTTACTTTTGTGGCAACTCATTGGGCTTGCAACCAATAAAAACGTCAGAGTACCTCAATGATGAACTGACTAAGTGGCGTACTTTAGGGGTGAAAGGTCATTTTGATTGTGAATACCCATGGATGCCATACCACGAGTTTTTGGCAGAAGAATCTGCGAAATTGGTAGGGGCCATGCCTGCTGAAGTGGTGTGTATGAATTCGCTTACGGCTAACTTGCATTTTTTGATGGTCAGTTTTTATCGCCCAGAAAAACAGAAGTATAAAGTGATGATCGAAGAACATGCTTTTCCCTCAGACCATTACGCGGTTGAGTCGCAGGTCAAATTCCATGGTTATGACCCAGAAGATGCCATGGTATTGCTGCAGCCAAGGACTGGTGAATCATGTTTGCATTTAGATGATATTTTGGCGGCCATAGACAAACATGCCGATGAACTGGCTTTAATCATGTTGCCTGGTGTGCAGTATTACACCGGTCAGGTGTTTGATATGCAGGCCATTACTGATGCCGCACAACACCATGACATCACAGTAGGATTTGATTTAGCTCACGCCGCTGGCAATGTTGTTATGCATCTCCATGATTGGGGTGTGGACTTTGCAGCTTGGTGTACTTATAAATATTTAAATTCAGGCCCTGGATCAGTGGCAGGTTGTTTTGTCCATGAGAAGCATCATGACAACGCCGACTTACCTCGTTTTGCTGGGTGGTGGGGGCATGATAAATCCACTCGTTTTAAAATGGAAAATGAGTTTATCCCCATTCAATCAGCAGAAGGTTGGCAGCTGTCAAACCCACCTATTTTATCTTTGGCTGCCATTCGAGCGTCATTAGATACCATTAAAGAAGCGGGTGGTATCGGCGAACTTAGCGCTAAATCGAAACAATTGACCGCATATTTGCGATTTTTACTGACAACTCGCTTGCCACAGCAAGTTGAGATCATTACGCCAGATGACGAATTAAGTGGTTGTCAATTATCCATTTGTATTGAAAGTCCCAATAAAAGCGGCAAGGATGTGTTCGCTGCCATAGAAGAAGCAGGTGTGACCTGTGATTGGCGAGAACCCAATGTCATCAGGGTGGCACCAGTACCTTTGTATAACAGTTTCACTGATTGTATTAAGTTTGTCGATATATTGGAGGCTGCCTTATGAGCTCAAAAAAACCTCAGCACATTGTCATCATAGGAGCAGGTTTGGTGGGCTCAATGCAAGCCACATTTCTAGCCAGACGTGGTTATCAAGTCAGCGTTTATGAACAATTACCAGACATCAGAAAGGAAGCCATTTCTGCTGGTCGATCGATCAACCTGGCTTTGGCCAATCGGGGTATTGATGCTTTACAACAATTAAACTTGATGGACCAAGTCAAACCACTGTTAATTCCGATGCAAGGAAGAATGTTGCATGATGAACAGGGCCAGTTAAAACTACAAAGTTATGGGCAAAAGCCAGAAGAGGTTATTTACTCAGTGTCACGAGCAGGTTTGGTGAGTTTGTTGCGGGACACCGCTGAAGCCACTGGTCGGGTCACATTTCATTTCAAACATGAGTGTTTGGCCATTGATTTCGATCAAGACCAATGTCAGGTCAAGAGCCAACTCACCGGTGAGTCTCAGGTTGTTAAGTATGATTACCTGATTGGTGCTGATGGTGGTGGTAGCCAAGTCAGAGCTGCCATGGAAGCAGTCAACGAAACCGAATTTACCGCTGATATTTTAGACCATTCATATAAAGAGCTGAACATACCTGCTACAGAGGACGGTGGTTTTCAAATGGAACCACAGGCGCTGCATATTTGGCCTCGTGGTGATTATATGATGATTGGCCTACCCAATCCTGATGGCAGTTTTACCTTGACTTTGTTTATGCCAAACGAGGGCCCGATCAGTTTTGCTTCCATCTCAGATAAAACCACATTACATACAGTGTTTGACCGGTATTTCGCAGATGCCAAAGCCATGATTCCTGAGTTAGAAGAAGATTACTTCAATAACCCAACAGGCTATTTAGGAACCATCAGGTGCCAAGACTGGCAGTATAAGAATACGGTATTAACTGGCGATGCAGCCCATGCCATTGTGCCATTTCATGGTCAGGGAATGAATGCTGGATTTGAAGATTGTGTGGCTATGGAACACGCTTTAGAAAAATATCAAGACGATTGGCAACTGGCCATGCCGGCATTTGTAGAAAGTCGAATGGCTAACAGTCATGCCATTGCAGATATGGCACTGGAAAACTATGTAGAAATGAGGTCAACGGTTAATGACCCTAAATTTCACCTGAAAAAGGCCATTGCTTTTGAGTTAGAAAAAAGACTGCCTGATTACTTTATTCCTCGATATTCAATGGTGATGTTTCATTTAATCCCATATGCTCAAGCGTTTGCCAGGGGTAAAATCCAATTTAAGATTTTAGATGAGTTGGCAGCTGGGATTGAAGCTGTTGAAGAAGTCGATTTTGAGCGAGCTGAACGCTTGGTGAAACAAAAATTACCACGGTATTAATATGGAAGATATTTTTGCACAAGGTTTAAAAATTGCCAGTTTGTTTGAAAGCATCATCAACTCATTGCCAACGCCTGTTTTCGTTAAAGATAAGAAACACCGACTGATTCTGGTGAATGATGCTTTTTGTTCATTGATGGGCAAAGCACGTTCAGAATTGTTAGGAAAAATTGATTATAAATTTTTAAATGACTTTGAAGCTGAAGTCTGTAAAAAAATGGATGAACAGGCCTTTAAGACCTTAGAAGCCATTGTTAATGAGGAAGTGTTCACCGCTTCAGATGGCAGTAAAAACACCCTTCAAGTTCGAAAAATGGTCTTTCAAGATGATAAATTAGGCAATGTGTTGTGTGGTGTGATCTCAGACATCACAGAACTTAAACAGTATGAAAGGGCTTTGAATGAAGCCAATCAGAAATTAAAACTCAAAGTTGCTGAT
>JBPOFV010000251.1:0-4203 GCA_051252335.1 Marinicella sp.
GATTAATGTTGTTGTTGGCCGTCATGATTTCAAGTCAAGTTTTGGCCGAAAAAATATATAAATGGGTGGATGAAAATGGCCAAATTCACTATTCCTCTAGCAAACCTGTAGATCATGAAGCAGAAACGGTTAAAGTCAGAAAAGGACCTAAAATAGTGCCCAAACCGGAGTCGGAAAGTACTGAAAATACAGAATCAACAACCAATGGTGAAGAAACTACTGACCCAGAAGATGCAGAAGTTGATGAAGCTGCAGAGGCTGAAGCAAGAAAACAATTGGCAGCAGCTGATAGAATAAATAATAAAAAACAATGTGATTTAGCGCAAAGTAACCTCAATGCATTGAATGCAACGGTAAAAATCACACGTAAAAATGAACAAGGCGAAATGGTAAGAATGTCTGATGATGAACGTGTTGCAGCCATGAAGACTGCCCAGCAAGGCGTTAAACAATATTGTAAATAAGGCAACACCCACATTATGGATAGAAGAAAAATTCTTAAAACGGCCGCATTGGTATCAGCGGCTACAGGCTTAAGTGCCTGCAAAAATAACTCAGATTCAAGTCAAGCTGAACAAAAAGTCAGTGAGCGTATAACCTGGAAAATGGTCACAGCATGGCCTAAAAATTTCCCTGGTTTAGGCACTGGCGCTGAATTTTTGGCTGACGCCATCACGCAGATGTCTAGTGGGAGATTGACCGTTAAAGTCTATGGCAGTGGTGAGTTGGTTCCTGCATTTGAGGTGTTTGATGCGGTTTCAGCTGGCACCGCCCAAATGGGACACAGCGCAGCTTATTATTGGAAAGGTAAATTACCTGAAGCTCAATATTTTGGCGCAGTTCCATTTGGTATGAACGCCAATGAAATGAATGCATGGCTGTATCATGGTGGCGGACTGGAATTATGGCAAAAAGCCTATAAACCATTTGGTTTAAGGCCTCTGCCAGCTGGTCAGTCTGGTGTGCAAATGGGTGGTTGGTTCAACAAAGAAATCAACAGCAAAGAAGACATCAAGGGCTTGGTGATGAGAATTCCAGGCATGGGCGGAGAAGTGTTGGCCAGAGCAGGCGGCACACCACAAGCATTACCTGGGGCAGAACTGTTTACTGCGTTACAGACGGGTACAATCGATGCCACAGAATGGGTAGGCCCTTATAATGATTTGGCTTTTGGCTTATATCAAGCCGCACAATTTTACTACTATCCGGGGTGGCACGAGCCCACAGCCTGTATCGAAGCCATAGTTAATCAAGACGCGTATGACCAATTACCTCAGGATTTACAAGCAGTGGTGGATTTAGCTGCCATGGCCGCCAATCAAAATATGTTGTCTGAATACACTGCAAATAACCAACGTGCCTTAGAAACGCTACAAAATGAACACCAAGTAAAAATTCGACAGTTTCCAACTGAAGTGTTGGCTGAATTTAAAGTGTACGCTGAAGAGGTGCTGTTGGAATTGAGCCAAAGCAGTGAGTTGTCTAAAGAAATATATCAGTCTTATCATGCCTTCGCTCAACAGACTAAAAATTGGTTGAATATTTCAGAATTGGCTTATTTACAAGCCCGATAATTGAATTATCATGGAAAAGCCTTCGTGGTTGACTGAGTTTGTATTTTTACAGACTCAATGGCCTGCCATCAGCGAAATCAGTCGCATCTATCCTGATTTGGAATCCTATGATTTAGCAGCGGACTGGCAGTTATTTAACACCACTTTCAATAATATCTCTGCAACTCCAGATAAGTTTAAATTATTGCGTCAATTCAGACAGTCCAGGTTGGCGTATTTGGCTTTTCAAGATTTAAAGATGCCAGTGCGGTCTCATCCTTGCACCATGAAATTGGTTTCTGAATTAGCAGATTTATTGATTCAACAGGCATATGACATGGCTGCAAAGGAGATGTTAACTAAACATGGGAATGTAGTTAATGCACAAAATGAGACTGTTTCTTTGGTGGTTTACGCGCTGGGTAAACTAGGAACGGAGGAATTGAATTATTCATCTGATGTTGATTTGGTGTTGCTGTATTCAAATGATGGTATGTCAGATGGGAATCATCCACTTACAGCAGAAGGGTATTTTGTTCGTATGGGACAAAAAATAATTAAACTGTTAGATCATTTTACCAATGATGGACAAGTATACCGGGTGGATATGCGGTTGAGACCGTATGGTTCAGCAGGGCCTTTGGCTTGCTCGTTTTCAGCCTTGCACCAATATTTACTGCTTGAAGGCAGAGAATGGGAGCGTTTTGCTTGGATGCGTGCGCGGATGATCTGTGGTGCCCGAGCTGATGAGAAAAAGATTAAAGCCATAATCACTCCATTTATTTACCGAAAACATCTTGATTACGGCGTTTTTTCTGCCTTAGCAAGAATCAAAAATGAAATTTCTGATCATTTATCGTTTGCCTCAAATGATTTAAAGCAAGGTGCTGGGGGGATCAGAGCCATAGAATTTATAGTGCAAAGCATGCAACTGGTATTCGGCGGCAGAAACACTCAGCTACAAGGCACCTCAATTGCACTTCAGTTAAACCAATTAAATGAGCATGGGCAATTATCAACAAAAGACCATCATTTTTTATTGCATGCTTGGTTGTGGTTGCGTAAGTTGGAAAATATCAGCCAATCTGTGGCGGATCAAAACACCCATGTTATACCAGAGAATGCCATTGTTCATAAAGTCATCTGTGATAGTTTTGGCCAAGTGGATTGGCAAGAAATGAGCCAGTCTATAGCTGCAAATAAAGCTCAAGTTGAGCATATATTTGCACAACTATTTGAGCAATCTGACGAAGATCAACCCTTGTCCACCGACCATCGACTGTTGCTCAATAAACTGATGAAGGAGTTGCCGACAGCCAGAATGCCGGTTGCAAGGTGCGAACAAGTGGAGCGACTTATACACAAATCAATTCCTATGGTAACGGAATCTGTATTGAGTGAGTTTGTCGCTTTATTGAAGAAAATAATAAGTCGACCCAGTTACCTGTTGATGTTACAGAAAGAATCAAATGTACATCGTTCAGTGTTAACTTTGATATCTCGACATACTTATTTTTCACATATATTACAACTATACCCTGTCTTGCTTGAACAATTATTTGAACATGAAACGTTTCAAAAATTTGACCAAACCAGTTTAAAGACAGATTGGCTGGCTGTAAAGCAAGATGCCGACCCAGAAGCATGGATGGAGGGTCTTAGGTACTTTAAATTGGTGCAGCAATTTAATCTGATAGTTGCCTGGTCTGAACAATTAATTAACGATCAAAATGTCAGACAACAATTAACCTCCCTGGCACAATTTATTTTGACTCAAGTGGTTGAATATAGTTGGCAAGAAACCAAATTGAAAATACAACAGGAGTCTCTAAAAGTGAGAGACCTGATAGTCATTGCCTATGGTTCTGCAGCCAACAACCAAATGTCAATTTCATCTGATTTAGATTTGGTGTTTGTGTTGGATGTTAATTCACTCCAGGATGCAGAGAGGTTGTTTGCCATTAAGTGGGTGAAAAAGATCATGCACCATCTTGGCTCCCAAATGTATCATGGTAAATTATATGATTTAGACATGCAGCTCAGACCCAATGGAAATTCAGGTGCCTTGGTGACCACCCGAAAAGAGTTTGAAAAATATCAGCTGAATGAGGCTTGGATTTGGGAACATGCAGCGATGATAAAATCCAAAGCATTGGTAGGCGATAAGCCTCAGCAAATGTGGCACCAAAAATTAAGGTCTAAAGTATTGCAGCAAAGCCGGGATCCTGAGATAGTTGATCAAGAACTACAGGCGATGTCAGAAAAATTGAAACTGGCCAAAACAACATCGGCACATGGTCATGAATTTACTGTTCTGGCAGCTGTTTTAAAATACAGTCAACAATATCCAGCATTAACCGAGCCCATGAATATGCATGAATCATGTGAATTGTTGATTAAATTGGGATTGCTTAAAGTGGATATGACACAGTTCATCACACAAAAAAAAGACCCAGCCAGTTAAATTTGGCTGGGTCCATACTTTCAATGTAAATTAAGCAACTTTACTTTGGTTGGTTGAGTCTTGAGCTATGGAGCGATCGAACGCTTCAAAAGGAAAATCATCAACGGCAATAATTTCAGCCACTTGTTTTCTGACTTTGGTTAAAGAGTTAAATTCACTTTTATTGATGACTTCATTCTCTAAAGC
>JBPOFV010000252.1:0-4200 GCA_051252335.1 Marinicella sp.
GGTCATTACCAAAAACAAAGTAATTCCTAGCATACCCCATATCTTGAGTATACCGATCAAACAAACCCAAACACCCATAAATCTTTATTTTGACAATTCATGATTTTATTCAATATACACTCTTTTGACATGAGCTAGCAATCCTTCGAAATGTTAGACATTGATTGGAGTTAAAAAGATTAACACTCTTTAAATATAGTTGTTAACAGCTATTTAGTCAGATTCAAATTGAATTGTTTGATTGCTTGTTTTCTCATCCATAAACTCTGCTCTGATCTTAAACTGATAATCACTGTTGGCATACTCACTCAGGACGTCATTTACTACAGATGCCATAGTTGAAAAGTCAGTATTTGGACTGACTATTATTTTGACTTTTTCATTTGTTATCGAGGGTTCAGTATCCTTGGAATATACGATGTACATCGTCGAGATCAAGACTGCACTGACTGACAATACTGATGTCAGAATTGGCTTCAATACATAGTTTAATTGTAACTTACTTTTAGCGAGCCAACGGTAACCAATATGACGAACTGTTTCAATATATTGTGGCTCACCGGCATCTTCATCCAACACTTGCCTCAATGCCCTTACGACAGTATTCAAACGCCTGTTGGTATCAATCATTTCACTGTTTGGCCACAGTTCTTGTTTTATCTGGTCTCGAGTAAAAGCTCGACTTTGATCTGTAATCAGCAACTCTAATAGCTTAAGTGGTAATTTGCCCACTGATACTTCATTGCCATTTTTAGTTAATTTCATCATTTGGCGATCGAAAACAAATGGTTTGAAATGAAATATTTGTCGTTTTTTTTTGAATAATCGATTCATAGATACACCTGTGCCAAAAGCAAAAAATGATATAAAAATCTTAACACAAATTTTTTCTGAATTTTGATTTTATCAATTCCTTATCCAATCCTTATCTGATTCAGTGGCATTTTAATAACTCTTAAATCACCATAAATCTAATGGCATATCATCAGATTAAAACCTGATTTTGTAACTATACACAAATAACAAAAGAGCAACTATGATTAATAATTCAATAATGTGGCATGGCTTGTGGCTAATTAATTTAAGTATTTTGGGACTGTTATCACAACCAGATTCAATCATTAAAGAATTTTCAGATAATATGATTGAAATACCCATAGATATCCAAAATGACCAAATATTTGTAGAAAGTGTTTGGGTCAATGGTATTGGCCCCAATCGGTTCAAGTTTGATACGGGTGCTCAAGGAGACGGCCGGATTGACAAACAGTTGGTCAAGACACTGAATTTATCATCAAGCAGTTCTATTCAAGCTGGTGATACCTCTGGAAGAACGGGTCCCGAATTACTAATGTTTCCCATTGATTCGATTCGAGTAGGTCAAATTGAATTTAGTCATCTTGAACTGATTGGAAGAGATTATAATTCTGATAAATTAGTCAAAGCTCGTGGACAAATTGACGGCATGATAGGGATCGGACTTTTTTCTGATTACCTCATCACTATTGATTATGCCAACAAATTAATCAAACTTTCAAAAGATAACCTCTCTAAGACTGATGACGCGCATGTATTTCAAATGCAACAAGGAGAAATGGTTCCGACTATACCAGTCACAATAGCAGGAAATACATTTCCTGCATATGTTGATACAGGTGCCATGACCAGCATCATCATCCCTCACTCAGAACATTCAGATTACATATTCAGTAAGCCACCAAAAGTGGTCGGTCATGCATCTTCTGTTACAGGAGAATATGCAATCTCTATGGGCCAATTGAGCGGCTCCATTTACGTGGGAGATACAACAATCAAAGACCCTCAGGTTTTCATGGCAGAAGCTTTTGACACCGTGATTTTGGGCGCACCATTTTTAAGTCAATTTGAGATCACCATTGATCTGAGAAATGAATTAATTCGGATGATTAAAAAGTCAAAATCTGATGAGGCCAGAACTGAACCCAGAAGGCGGTTTGGATTAATGTTAACACCTCCAAAATCACAACAGACTTCACTAATCATCCATGGAGTCGTAAAGGGCGGCATTGCTGAAGAGCAAGGCATGAAGGCAGGCGACGAGATCACCGCAATCAATGGCCATCAAGTCACTGATCTTAAAGCTGATGAGATCACCCATGCATTGCAATCTTCCGCCATTAAGTTTACTTACTTGCGGAATGAACAAACACATCAAATTACTTTGAGATGGGATGAATAAGTCAATTCAAAGTAATTCAATCAGAAAATGTGTTAATTCACATTCTATTAATCACCACTTAAATTTATCTTCAAAGGAGTTTTTTTCATGAAACAGATCAACGTTTTGTTATTTTTATTGTTACTTAATGCTTGTTCTACCAGTACAAGCATCACAAGGATCCACTACCAAGATCATGAGAAGCAAGTGGGGTATACCCAAGTGATTCAAATTGATAACAGGGTATTAATATCGGGTGTGGTTGCACCTGGACCTGAAATGGATAAAGCCATTAAATCGGTATATGCTTCAATTCAATACATCCTACAAAAGCACGGTGCTTCAATGAGAGATGTGGTTAAAGAAATTTTATTTACTACAGATATTGCAGCCATGCAATCTAATGAAGAAGTGCGGAAACAATTTTACCCTGAAGGGTATTATCCTGTAGCTACTTGGGTGGAAGTTAGCGCACTCTACTTACCAGAATACATTTTAGAAGTAAGTGTTGAAGCAGTCCTGTCAAAACCATAGTTTGTAAACTTCAAACTGTTGTGTGATTGGAGGAGTTACCCTGCTCAATACAGTTAATATTACTGTATCTATTTTTTGTTGGTGTTGGTGTTTTATCAGTCACATAAACAAAATTAATAAGAATTAATCAATAACAGTCACTTTTAGAGCCCAAGTAAGGTGAGATTTACACAAGAAAGAACTATTCTGGCCAGAGCATAACCCTGACCAGAATAATTTTAAAACTCAACTTTAACAGTTATAGATGCATTCCTTCCTGGTTGAGTTAAACGAGGTAGCAAGGTAGATGAAGCTTCTTGAAGCAATACATCGTTCCATTGCCAATATTTTTTGTCCGTTAAGTTAAACAAACCCCAATTTAACTTTACATTTTCTCTGACATTCCAAAATCCAACCCAGTCATAAACACTGTAACCGGGAGTTTGAAAAGCCTGAACTGTCGAGTCTGTTGGATCGGTAGATTGTATGGCAGAATCATCAATCTCAGTTTTTCGGCCATTAACCGTCATGATCAATTCTGTACCCCAACTTCCACTGGGTGAATCATAACCAATGCCAGCCACCATAGACTCAGGCTGCACTGTATTCAGCGGCAAACCAGTGTTTTCATCTTTACCATCTGATTTAGCATAAGCATACTGAATATGTAATCCCTCTTTTAAATTTGAAACATCTAAGAAGCCTCGCAATTCAAATCCATCGATTTTAGTTTCATCAAGGTTTCGTGCTTGAAATTCTAATAAGCCTGTAACTGGATTAAAACCGCGAAATGCAAGCGATTCAATGAAGTCATCATAAGTACTGCGATAGGCTGACAATTCAACTTGATGACGCTCCCCTTGAAATCTGATGCCTAATTCAGTGGTCTCTGATGATTCAGGATCTAAATCTGGGTTTGGTATAGTGGTATAACCTCCGGCAAAATTGGTAAACCCTGTATTAACTGCATCAATGGGTGGCGCTTTAAAGCCTTCAGCATATTGACCAAATATTGACCATTGATCAGTAAAACGATATATTGCACCTAGCTTTGATGAAAACTGTGACTCAGAGTAGGCAGCAGGAATGGGTGAGCCTGTGTTACCAGTTAAATAAATATCATCTGCTGTAGGCGTTAATTCAAAGTGATCATATCGAATACTTGGCACCAAAACCAGCCTGTCTTCCATAAATGACAATTCATTTTGAACAAAGAATCCATAACTTTCATATTCTGAATTAGGAAAATCTCGAGTTGGAAAATTGCTGGATTCAGGAACCGGGGAGTTGCTATCAGTATTTGTGGTCTGACCAGTCCTTATGGGTTTGATGGGTGTGGTGTCTTAGTCAAACCCGGGATCCCGTTGGTGGTTCGGCGGAGCTGGGCTGGTTGGGATGAACGTGGAGCTATTACGGGGGGTGTGGTGGGGGGTATGTGTGAGGGGGGCGGGGGATGTGGTATGAGTAGGGGATTTGAGGAGATTTTATAT
>JBPOFV010000253.1:0-4189 GCA_051252335.1 Marinicella sp.
TATCACGTCCATTCAAATAAATTAACCTTGGTTTGATTGTATTTACTTGTTTAAGTGTTTGTTTTAAAACAATATTCCACATCTACTGTGATGTTTTTTTACCTGGTTAATTATGGTTAAATTTTAACCAATCTATATTATCTTAATTCAAGCAATATTAAATTGATTAATTGATGTTTATTTTAGTGATTTTTTCTTACAGATATTCAATGGTGGGCCGTATAGGATTTGAACCTATGACCAATGGATTAAAAGTCCACTGCTCTACCAGCTGAGCTAACGGCCCATTTGAATAAACAGGATTGAAACATGATTGTTTCGAGGAGCGCAATAATAAAATATATCAATGAATTAGGCAAGTTTTTTTAATGCTTATTTAAACTTTTTTCCATTGTGTTCTATCCACCCTCCTTCACGCCTATTTTGAGGGTCATGATGAGTCCAGTGAATCACCCCACCTTTCTCGTTCCAAACATATTCACCATAGACGACAAGCTCATCCTTTTCTTTCACTGGCACCCTGGGTGCCAAGTCAATGTTATGCGCAATTAAGACAGAATAACCACCAACATTTATTAACATACGTTGGTGTCTATCGCCTATGTTGTCATCGGGTAAATTTTTATAGACTCGACCAACCAACCGAACCATTTCTCCTTGGCTTTTCTGGTTAAAAAGTCTTTTAATCTGGGCCTTGTTTTGTCTTTCTGGTTGATCAATATAATAGCCTTTGATTAAGGAAATTATAAAAATCCCAACCACCAAAAGAACACCTTTTTTCCAACTAAGAGCCTGTTTTTTTTGACTCATTTCAGGCTTATGCTATCCAAGAATTATAACCACCGGTTAAGTTATATACCTTGGTATAGCCTTTTTTACGGAAAAACTCGGCTGCTGACATGGAAGATTGTCCAATTTGACAAACGAAAACCAAGGGTGTGTTTTTGTCCATACCTTCGATTTCTGTAATGGCTTGTTTATCCAAACGTACAGCATGATCAACTGATCCTTCTTCAAATTTTTCAACAGATCTAACATCGTATATTTTTGGGTTTTCAATGTCAGTAGCAAACCAGTCTTGTAACTCTGAAACAGCTAAATCTTGGACTGCTGGTGGTTCATTGGGGTTATTAATTCTTAAACCTGAACCTTGTAACTCATCAACCCAACTTATTTCTACACCATTGGCTCGTTTGGCTGTACCTATATCCATATAAACCTTCAAGTCTCCAACATCAGCAACAACCTCATAACCTTTAGGTAATTCAAGACTGAAGCGGGTGTTAAACTCTTCATCAACAGATAAAAACAACTGGTGTTCTCCCATGTCTTTAAGACCCGCTTTGATGTGGTTCAATGCTTCATCGGTAATACTGATTTCAGGTGGTGAACGATCTGGTTGTTTTAGGTTTAGCAGTTCATGTAACTCACCTGTGTTAAACATTTCTGAGATGATGTCATTACCGCCAACCAACTCTTTATTGATATACAGTTGTGGAATGGTTGGCCATTGTCCGTAACTTTTAATACCTTCTCTGATTTCAGGGTCTTCAAGCACGTTAAATGATGCAAAATCATCACCTATCATATCTTTCAGTATTTTTACTGTGTTACTTGAAAAGCCACACATGGGTGTTTGTGGTGTTCCTTTCATGAATAAAAACACGGGGTTTTCATTCAACATTTTTTCGATTCTTTGGGTTGTTTGATCACTCATAATTACACATCCAAATTGCTGGCATTTAATGCATTTTCTTCAATAAATTGACGTCTGGGTTCTACCACATCACCCATTAAAGTAGAGAAAACAGTATCAGCAGAAACTGCGTCCTCAATGGTTACTTGCAACAACCTTCGTGACTCTGGATTCATGGTGGTTTCCCACAGCTGTTCTGGGTTCATTTCACCCAATCCTTTAAATCGACTGATGGTTAATCCTTTCTTAGCCACACTTAATAAATATTCTAAAATATCACTTATACTATTGATTTCTATGGTTTTTTCACCCTTAACCAAATGTGAATCACCTTGTAATAAGTCATTATTTTGAACCGCAATCTCCATCATTTGATGGTAATCTTTTGATTTGAAGAATAATTGGCTTAAGGTGGTCTTTTCAATTAAACCATTGCCATTTTTTTCAAACACCATAGACTCAATATCATCTTGAAAGTACACTTTCCAGGTAACGCCCAAACGATTATTTTCATTCATCATGGATTGAGCTTGTGCTATCCAGTTGTCTGCTACTGATTGTTCAGCTGGGTCGACTTTGGGTAAGTTCAACAATTGATCTATGACTTTTCTGTCATAAAGCAAACTCAACTTTTCAATCACACTTTTCACATGTACTTGTTGTTTAATCAAACGATACAATACATCCCCACTCATCGGTGGTAAATCATCTTGATATTTTAGTTCAACATCATCAAGAGCCCGATTCAATAAATATTCATTCATTTCATCATCGTCTTTTAAATAGGTTTCTTGTTTGCCTTTTTTAACTTTGTATAAAGGTGGTTGACCAATGTAAATATATCCACGTTCAATCAACTCAGGCATTTGTCTGTATAAAAAGGTTAATAACAATGTTCTGATGTGTGAGCCATCCACGTCAGCATCTGTCATGATGATCACTTTATGGTACCTTAACTTATCTGGATCAAAATCGTGTTGTCCAATACCACAACCCAAAGCAGTAATTAATGTACCCACTTCCGCTGACTGTAACATCTTATCAAAGCGAGCTTTTTCAACATTTAATATCTTACCCTTCAATGGCAATATGGCTTGGTTTTTCCGATTACGACCTTGTTTTGCTGATCCACCCGCAGAATCACCCTCCACCAAGAATATTTCAGATAACACAGGGTCCTTCTCCTGACAATCAGCTAACTTTCCAGGTAAACCAGCTATATCCAGTGCATCTTTCCTTCTGGTCATCTCACGGGCTTTTCTGGCCGCTTCTCGTGCTCTTGAAGCATCAACCACTTTTTCCGTCAGGATTTTAGCTTCTTTAGGGTTTTCCAATAAGAAGTCACTTAAGTTTTCACCGACTGTACTTTCAACCACTGATTTAATCTCTGAAGAGACCAATTTATCTTTGGTTTGAGATGAAAACTTTGGATCTGGTGACTTGACTGAAACCACAGCAATCAAACCTTCTCGACAGTCATCACCCTGCATGGTTGATTTCTTTTTAGCGTTTTGGCTGATGAAATTATTGATGGTTCTGGTTAATGCACCTCTGAATCCTGCCAAGTGAGTTCCACCATCTTTTTGTGGAATGTTGTTGGTAAAACAAAACACAGATTCACGGTATGAATCCGTCCATTGCATGGCCACTTCTACAGCTGTACCATCCTCTTGTTCATTTTTAAAATGAATGACTGTTTCATGTAAAGGTGTTTTACGCTCAGCTAAATAATTTACAAATGACGCAATACCGCCTTCATATTCAAATTTCTTTTCTTCACCAGTGCGCTCGTCTTTTAAGTCTATTCGTACGCCTGAATTCAAAAATGATAATTCACGCAACCTTTTGGCTAAGATATCGAAATGATACTCAACATCTGAAAAGATTTCTTCAGAAGGTAAAAACCTGACTTTGGTACCTGTAACATCTGTTGTTCCTACCACCTTAAGGTCTTCCTGCGGCACACCCATTTTATAAGATTGTTTATGAACCTGACCATTCCTGTGAATCTCCAAATCCAATTCAATACTTAAAGCATTCACCACAGAAACACCCACACCATGTAGTCCACCTGATACTTTGTATGAGTTATCATCAAACTTACCACCAGCATGCAAAACAGTCATAATAACTTCAGCTGCAGATTTCCCTTCTTCATGTTCATCGGTAGGTATACCACGTCCATTGTCTGACACGGTGATACTGCCGTCCACATTGATAACAACTGATATGGTGTCACAATGCCCTGCCAGAGCTTCATCGATAGAATTATCAACAACCTCAAACACCATGTGGTGTAATCCCGTACCATCATCTGTATCTCCAATATACATACCAGGACGCTTTCTTACAGCATCAAGTCCTTTTAAAACCTTGATATTCGACGAATCGTAATTCTCACTCATAAGAGCTTTTCATTCCAAAATAAAACAACACATTATACCAGTTTTTACGAATGAAAAAACCGTCAATTCACTATTGAAATTCAACAAG
>JBPOFV010000254.1:0-4181 GCA_051252335.1 Marinicella sp.
TTCATCAAAGATTCTGTTGTATTGATTAAACGGTTTGTTAATCAAGGTGTGGTTTTGTATTTTTGGATGAAAGAAGATTATGACCCACAAAATCATAAGTTGATAGAAAAGGGCAGTGGTAAATATAAAAAAGATGACGAGGCCATTGCGGGTGAAACACCAGAAGAAAAGGCCCAAGAACAAGTTGTTGAGGAAGTGATCAAAGAAACCAATCTAGATTTTATTGCGGTTGATGATATGGTGGAAGATCAAGATGATTTGCGCCGAGATTATGGCAGAAATAAGCGCGTTGATCACAGCATCAATGCTTCACAACTAAAAGAAGATGATGTGCTTTATGTCCAAAATCAAACGGTGTTGGTGGTTAGACCTATAACCAGATCGCAAAATGTTTACCTGTGGTTGGTTGGTGATACCACAATAAACCGTGAGGTTGAAAGAAAAGATGACAACATGTTCATCATAAAATAATGTATGCATCTGACGGGTTAATTATTTGTGGTCTATAGATACTCACATATTAAGTTAATTCGACTGGCTGGGTTAATTATTTGGCTCAGCCTTTCAATACTGTTATTTCTACAATACGAAAGTTACAACCAGAACTTTAATATTTATTTAGCCTCACATGTCTTATTTGGCATGGTTTTTTGGTTTGTTACCAATAACATGGGCCAAATGAGTTTTAGATTGAAGGCTTGGCTTTCTGTTTTTATTTTGGTGGCATTGGTCTTAGTTATTGACCACATCACAGACAGTGGATTTGGTATTTTTTATGCCTTAATTATTTCTGTCTTATTGGCTTGGCTGTTTCCAGTCAAACAAGGCTTGACCTTGTTGTTTATTTGTAACTTATTGATTGGCTTTCAATTCAGTTACATAGGTAGTGATTTAGATAATCGTTCTCAATATTATGTGCTTTTCTTTATCTACTTTGGTGTTTCGATCTTTTCTTATATCATTTCTCTGATTGCATTTCGGCAGCAAAATGCCAAAGAAGAATTAAGGATGTTAAATACAGAACTGAAAGCAACACAAGTGCTACTGGCTGACAGTTCGCGAATCAATGAAAGATTAAGAATTTCAAGGGAACTACATGATTTAATTGGTCATCATTTGACGGCATTGACATTGAACCTTGAGGCCGCATCTCATATGACCGAAGGTAAGCCGCAAACCTATGTGAAAAAAGCCCACTCAATCGCAAGATTGCTGTTGGCTGATGTGCGGGAAGTGGTTGGAAAATTCAGGCAGTCCGGCACTTTAGATTTGGGCCTGGCGGTTAAAGAGTTACTGGCTGGATTGCCTGGTTTAAAAGTCATTCAGGAAATACCTGATGAATTTTTAATTGAAGATCCAAAATTGGCTCAGACCATTTTAAGGTGTGCTCAAGAATTGATTACCAATGCGATGAAACATGCACAAGCCAGTCAATTAAAAGTTAAATTAGAAAGAACAGATAAGTCGGTTATATTGATGGTTCAAGATAACGGTATTGGCTTAGGACAATCACAAAGAGGTAATGGCATGACAGGTTTAGCAGAACGTGTTAAATTACTCAGTGGTCATTGTGAATATAAATCAGATAATGGCTTAATGGCCACAATGACTTTTCCAGTTTAGGTGAGAAAAAAATGATTAAGGTATTACTTGTAGATGATCAAAATTTAGTGCGACAAGGTGTTCAGGCTTTGTTGGATATTGCTGAAGATATTGAAGTGATTGGTGAAGCCCGTTCTGGCCAAGAGGCCTTGAAATTGGTACCTGAGCTGAACCCCGATGTGATCTTGCTAGATATGCGCATGCCGGGCATGTCTGGGCTTGATGTGTTGCATGAGCTGTCTCAAAGTAACCAATTACCTCCAACCATCATTTTAACTACTTTTGATGATGAAGAACTTATACTGGCTGGCGTTAAAGCAGGTGCTAAGGGCTATTTGCTTAAAGATGTGCCCTTAGAAGAATTGGTCGAAGGCATTAAGCAGGTTGCTGATGGTAAGACCATTGTCAGACCGCAAATTACTGAAAGAATTCTAGAAAGTGTAGAAGGGCTTAAAAATGATTTCATCAGTTTTGAAAGACCTGAGCCATTAACTAACAGAGAAACCGAAATATTGCGTTTAATGGCAGGTGGATATAGCAACAAAGAAATTGCAAATTCTATCTTTGTAGCTGAAGGTACGGTTAAAAATCACGTATCAAATATATTGTCAAAATTAGGTGTTCGTGATCGAACAAGAGCCGTGTTAAAAGCCTTGGAATTGGGTCTGATCTAAATGAGTGAAACAGAGTATGAATTACGGGTGAAAACATCACCTGAATGGGTAACTGTTGCGAAAGCTGATTTTGATTCTTTCCTACAAGACCATGCAGCTTGTGAGAGAAAAGCAGCCGCCTTGGCTATGTCTATGGTCCAGCATTACCCGGATAAACCTGATTTGATTCGTGGCATGATCGATTTAGCCATGGAGGAGATGGCCCACTTTAGGGAAGTGATGAAGATCATGCTTGATCGTGGTTTACAACAAGCAGACGATGAGAAAGACCCTTATATTCGACAACTATTAAGACAAATCAGAAAAGACAGTGATATTTATTTGTTAGATAGATTGTTGGTGTTCAGTATCGTAGAAAAGCGTGGCCACGAAAGATTTTCAATGATGGGTGAATCTTTGGAGGAGCCCAAAATGAAAGATTTTTATTTGAGATTGGCTAAAGCTGAATATCGGCACTATACATTATTTGTTGAATTGGCATATCAGTATTATGATGCCAAATTGGTTAAGGAACGTCTTGATCATTTACTTGATGCAGAAGCAAAAATTGTCAGTAATTTACCCTACCGTGCCGCAGTGCATTGAATCACAAAGAGCATAAATCCACTCGTCAATACCTCAGCCAATACAGTCATGGGGTAAAACCCGAAAAATGGCACAATGATTGGCAATGGGAACACATATTAATAATCCCAGTTTGTGGTGAAGCCATTAATTTTCTGGACCAAGTTCTCCAATACCAAACCAACCAATCAGTGTTGCTTGTTATTATTGTTAATCGCCCAGAGTCACACCCAAAAACTCAACAATGGCAAGCAGAAAATAATGATTTAATTACTGCCCTAAAGCAGCAGTCTAAATCAAGTCAAGTTTATTGTAATGAACATCAACTATTATTTGACATCCATGGTCATGACTTGTTGTTACTTGATTATAATTCAGTGCCATTTGATTCCAATAAAGGTGTTGGTTTAGCCAGAAAAATAGCTGCAGATACAGCACTTTATTTAATTTCAAAGCGATATATAACCGTACCGTGGATTTACAGCACGGATGCAGATGTCATTCTGCCACCTGATTATTTTTCAGTGACCGCTGGGGTGTCAACTCATGTGGTGGCTATCAGTTTAGCTTTTAATCACTTCAGTGAACAAAAACAGCTGAATGATATGCAACATCACTACGATTTTAAACTCAGGTATTATCAAAAAGGCATCCGTTATATTGGGGTGGCTTACGATTACATTCCACTGGGCAGTACCTTGATTGTTAAAGCAATTAATTATGCCAAAGTCAGAGGATTTCCATCTCGTAGCGGTGGAGAAGATTTTTATTTACTCAATAAGCTTTGTAAAGTTGGGCAAATTTTGCAGCCAACAAACCCCAAAGTAGAGATCAAAATTCGCCGCTCACTCCGGGTGCCATTTGGAACTGGGCCAGCGTTGATAAAAATAGAAGAGCAACTTGCATCAGGAGGTGAAATCAAGTTTTATCACCCAGAAGTTTTTCATGTGCTTAAAAACTGGAGAATAGATCTAATCAATTATCGCCAAAATAAAGAATTACCTGATGATGAGTATAGTTTGAACCAGTTTTGGAAAATTGCTGATGTCTTGACAAAAGCTGATAAGCAAATCAGATCACAAGAACGTTGGATTCAATTTATTCATGAATGGTTTGATGCATTTAAAATATTAAAATCTGTTCATCATTTAAATAATAAGTTTAACCTTTTGGGGCATGATGAAATACAAAAGTCTTCACGTTTTAGGACAATCAACACACTATAATTAACATCATTTTAACTTGAAGCTTGGTTTATATTCTGCCATTATTGTTTAGTTCTGATGAACCTGATCAAATTGAAGCAGTGGCCAATCAGGGCAAATAATCATTATATAATTG